>JBAUXQ010000704.1:0-4156 GCA_049584355.1 Roseiarcus sp.
GTAGCCGAAGAACTTGACGAAATGGCCGATGTCGCGCGCGTTCTGGCCCATCGGCGTGATCTTGAAGCCGTAGTCGCCGCCGATCACCACCTTGATGCCGCGCTTGCGCATCTGTTCATAAGTCCGGCAGGTCGCCTCGAGCTTGCGCGGCAGGTGCATGCTCTCGACCACGTCGCGCGTCATGCCGACTGCGTCGCCCTCGAAAACCGCATTGTGTACGAGGCCGAAAGCGGGTCCCACGATGACCCAGTCCTTCGCCGCCTCGAGCATGTCGAGCGCCTCCTCATCGGCAAAATCGCAGTGATAGATGCAATCGACATGATTGCGCACCGCGCGCTTCACCGAGGCCGCCGCGCGCGCGTGGGCCGCGACGCGCTTGTTCCACTCGTGGGCGACCTCGACAGCGGTCGCAACTTCGACCTCGGTCATCGAGGTGACCTCGGCCCGGGCGTAGGAGACGAATTCGTCGCCTGAGATGTTGATCTTGACGTTGTCCACTCCTTCGCGGCAGCACAGCCGGACCGCGCGCCTGATCTCGTCCGGTCCGTCGGCGATCATGCCGAAGCTTTCGGCGTTCATGTGCTGCTTGCGCTCGTCGCCGAGGCCTCCGGTCACCGTGATCTCCGGCCCCGCGGCGCGATAGCGCGGGCCGGCGAGATGGCCGTCCTCGATTTCCTGACGCACGACGACGTCAAGACGCAGTTTGGCGGACGCCGCCGAGTAGCAGGACGTGAAACCGTGATTGAGGATCAGGGTCGCGTTGCGGCAGGTTCGCAGAAGATGCTCTTCGGGCGGAATCTCGCCCAGATCCTGATTGCGCGCCGGGCCGACGAACGACAGATGGCAATGGCCCTCGACCATGCCCGGCATCAAGGTCATGCCGCCGCCGTCGATGACCTCGGCGCCGTCGCGGCGAATCTGCCCCTGACCGCGCGCCACCGCGGTGATGCGGTTATGTTCGATCAGCACCTCGGCCGGATAACGCTCGTCGTTCTCGCCATCCCAGACGTGCGCATTCACAATCAGATAGGCCATCGCGTCCATCCTCCCTTTTGCGGCCGCGCGGAGACGTTTTATGCGGTCATGATAGGGGAATGGCGGGCACTAAGTCCAACGCTTTTCGGGACCGTAGTTATTCAGAAAAAACAACGAACACGGGGCTCGGGGATCCGAATGGCGGCCCTGCGCGCATCGGGCCGGCCCCGCACCAGTGGCGCGCTGCGGCGTAGGCCAAGGCGGTTCGGCGGCAAGACAGAGTCCTTGACCGCGTCGTCGCGGCGTCGTTAGCTTCAGAGGCGCTTGCCGGTCGAGTGGAGGCGCCGGGCGTCGACCCGGCCGTGACGCCACAGCGTCAAGCGGGCGGGAATCTTTTCCCGACTGAAATGGCGATATGGCGCATGCGGGCGCTGGGGAGGATCGTAACTCGTCTGGGCGCGGCCGTCCTCGCCTCGGCGGCGCCGGCGTCGGCGTGGGCCGACGGCTGCAGCGTCGACGACCTTTGGAACGCAATCGAGAGCACGGCCTCGGCGATCACGTCCGGGGCCTGCGCTGCGGCGTGCGCGGACACCGCCGGAGCGGGATGCACCGCGGCCGCCGGGATCACCGCTGGACTGGGCGTTGCGGCCGCGAGCCAGGGGCAAGGCGCGGTCGACGGATTCTGCAGTCAGGTGAACAACGCGCAGACGGCCGTGGGCGATGTCGGCGCGCTGCAGAGCTGGGCGAACGCCGCGGGCATGTCCCTCGACCTGGTCAGCGCTCTCGGCAGCATCGGCGACCCGCTCAGCATCGTTCAATGCAGCTGCTCGCTCGAGCAGGGCGTCAATCAGCTCGGCGGCGACACCCTGTCGTGTTTCCAGGACGCCCTTTGCGGCCTTCAGGAGGGTCTCGGATTGGGGGCTTGCGCTTGCCAGCCGCCTACCCCGGTCGCCGCCAACTGCACGCCGCCTGCGGATTGCGTGATCAACAACACCGACCCTGGGTGCGAGAACGCCATTTACGGCGCTCAGAGCAATCCTCCCGGGCAAATCGTCAAGTCGCTGTCCAACGGCACGATGGTGGTCGACGTCACCGACGGCTGGGACGGCAAGAGTTACTGGTGCTCGCCCGACCGCTACTGCTTTTGCCCGAGCCCGATGAAACTGGCCGCCGTGCCCAACGACTACTTGAACGGCGGCACTCCCAGCAACGGCTACGTTATCTACTACTGCCAGTGCCCCAACCTCGGTCCCGGGCAGACGACGCACCCAGCGGCCTCGTCAGGGCCGCTGGCGGAAGTATGCCTATGCGACTCAACCGGACTGGCGGCCGTGCCGCCGGTCAAATCGCCCTACAACCCAGACGGCTCGATCTGTCCCATTCCATTGACCGGAATTCCGTGCCCGAGCGGTAAAGTCAATGTCGGCGGTAAATGCGTCGCCGCCTGCACGAGCAAGAGCCAGGTAATGACGCCCGGCGGAACGTGCTGCGATCCGACCCAGGTGACGTCGTGCGGGACGTGCTGCCCCGCGGGCACAGTGCCCAATCTGACGCTTGGCACATGCGGTCCAAACGAGACGACGCAATAGGCCAATGATGACCCCCAGGCGCGGCAATCCTTCCCGGACGTCCCGCCTGAATTGGCGTGAGGTCGCCGGCTGGCTCGCGGCGGCCCTCTGCGCCGCCCTCGGCTGTGTCGTTTCCGCCAACCTCAGCGCGCAGCAGACTTCGGTTGCGGTCGTGGCGCGGGGGAACGCCGCGGTGACCGGGTTCTCCGGAGCTTTGCCGCCGGCGCAGATCGCCCCCGGCGACGACCCCGGCCGCTTGACCTTCATCGACCTGAACGGCCCGTCGCTCAGGATCGTCGACCTGCAACACATGGGCGGTCCGACCGCCGCTCAGCTTGTCGGCGCGCCGAAGCCGTTCACATTCAGCGCTGGCGCGATCGGGCAAGTGTTCGGCGTCGCGCTCGACGAGAACGAACCGGCGAACGTCTATGTGGCGGCGACTTCGGCCTATGGTCTTCCGATCGTCGCGCCCGGCCCGGACGGGCGGCCGAGCCATATCAGGGTCGGCGCGCCCGGCGCGACTTTCATGCGGGGGCTGTGGGGTCCGCGAGGAGGTCCGGGGTCGATTTGGAGGATCGACGGCGCGACCGCTCGCGTCAGCCTGTTCGCCGACGTCACAACCAACGGCCGGGCCAATTCTGGCGCGGCGCTCGGCGGGCTCGCCTTTGACCCGGACTCGAAATCGCTTTTCGTCGCCGACCGTGAGACCGGCCTCATTCACCGCCTGGCGATGAACGGCGCCGACCTTGGCAGCTACGACCATGGGCTGACCGGCCGCGCCGCCCAGGAGCTGCCGCCCACTCCGTGGAAGGCTGAACAGACAGTCGACATCACCGGCCCGCAATTCGACAGCGCCGACCGCGCGACGTGGAACATCGCGCCGGCTGAGCGCCGCATCTTCGGCCTCGCCGTGCATCAGCGCCGCCTCTACTACGCCGTTGCCGACAGCCTGCAGATCTGGTCGGTCGGCCTCAAGGCGGACGGATCGTTCGGCGACGACGCGGTGATCGAACTTGCCGCGTCGCCCTCCGCGGGGCCAACCGAAATCTCCAAGATCGCCTTCGACGATCAGGGGCGGATGTTTCTCGCCGAACGGCCCGCGCCGACCGGCGCTTTCGACCTCGAGGCCCTGGCCGTTCCGGCGATCGGCCGCGTCCTGCGCTATGCGATTGTCGGCGCGGCGCCCGGCGGGCGGCGGGTGTGGCAGGAGCAACCGGACGAGTATGCGATCGGCTTTGCCGGCAACTTACGCAATGGCAACGGCGGGCTCGATTTTGGCTATGCCTACGACCGTGAGGGAGAGATGGACCGCTCATCGTGCGGCGGCTTCCTATGGTCGACGGGCGAGGACTTGCGCAATTCCCCCGACGCTGCGCTCGCCCAGCGTCTGTCGCAGACCGGCGCTCTGCATATCCAAGGCCTGCAGGGCGAGGGCCTGTGGCAGGACCGGCCCCGCAACGTGCCGCCGCTCGAGAGCTACTTCATCAGCTACGTCGACGAATCCGCGGATGACGCTGCGCGGGGAACGCTCGGCGACATCGCGATCGAGCGCGCGTGCGTCCCGCCAGCTCACGCCGGCGTCCTTGCGCCGCCAGCCCCGGCCGCTGTTTTGC
>JBAUXQ010000705.1:0-8550 GCA_049584355.1 Roseiarcus sp.
GCCTTGGACAGTTGCGAACGGCTGATGCGCACGCCCTCGCGCGCTTCGATCTCGGCGCGAAGGCGGGGGATCGTCCAGTTGCGCCGGTCGGCCACAGGTTCTTCCAGCAAGGGGGTGACGACGCGCAAGGCGGCTTCACTCTTCACCGGAGGCGGGCCTGGCGCGATGCTGGTCTTCAGCGCTGCGACACCGCCAGCGGTGAAGTCGCTGCGCCACAGGCGAACCGTATCTTCGCGCACGCCAAACGCCTCCGCGATCTTGGAGCTGGTCCAACCAGCCAGCGTCAAAAGCACGGCGCGCGCCCGGTCCGCCTCGCCGCGATCACGTGAATCGGCAAGAGCCAAGAGGCCGCCGCGTTGTTCCTCGCTCGCCGTAACCGGAGACTTTCCCGCCATGCCATACACCTTGCGAATCGAGCGATGCTGGCGGCGGATGAGTAGATTCCGGTTCTTTCGCTGTCCTCGTCGCTCGGAGAAGACTGCGTCAATCAAACATCCGTCGTTTATGGGAGGCGAAATGACGGCCTTGCAGACATAGGTAAAGGAGAAAGCAATGACGATCGCAGCAATTTGTGAACCCGGCGCCCTCACACGATCGGACGTCATTGCGTGCATTCCGCATCTACGCGCTTTCGCCGCCATGCTCGCTGGCGATCGTAGGCGCGCCGACGATCTGGTGTGCGATACGATCGAGCAGACCTTCAGCGGGGTGAACCGGCCCCACGCTGGGATCGATTTGAAGCTTCAAATGTTCTCCACGCTGCATCGGCTGCACTATGCCGCTCTGCGCCCGTCAGCCGAAAGGTCGGCGCAACAGCGGGAATCGCCGTCGAGCAGGCAAGATGATCGTGAGCCGGACGAGTTCCTCCATATTTTCGGTCGCCTCAGCGACGAGCGGCGGGAAGCGCTGATCCTAACGGTCGCCGTCGGCCTGTCATACCAGCAGGCGGCAGGGGTATGCGGGTGCCAGATTGCCGCTATCGAGAGTCGGGTCTCCGAGGCTTGGCGCGACATATCGCGTGCTTTGCAGGACGCCTCGCTAGGACGAAAGAGAAAGCCCGCCGCTCTGCCGTCGGCAATCTGGTGGGAACACCCAGCGTTTGCCTGACGGCGCAACCACAATTGCTAGGAGGATTGCATGACCGAACACGCGGATCACCAATTTAGCGCGACCCTGAGCACCCGTGACTTGGCGTTGGTCGGATGCCTGCGGGCTTTGGCCGACTTCAGCCAACGAAACGCCTCTGCCGAAAGCACGGAGGAAAGAGACTGGCGCGCCGCCGGTCAGCAAGTCACCTTCGGTTTTTCGACAGCTTTAGATCGCGATCTTTTCAAAAACGAAGTCCGGCGGCTCTTGCCTCCAAACCTTGTGCGCTTTGATGCCGAATACGACAACGATTCCAGAGCCCTTAGAGGTCGAGCGCGGAAGCACAGGTTGGCAAATGTCCTTCAGCGTTGAGATAACACCTCGAAAGGATACGAAAGAGGCGATCGTTCATGTCGTCAACGTGACCATCGACGGCCACGAGACCATCCTGACTTTTGTGTCGAAAGATGATGCGGAGAAGTTCGCGCAGGGCGAGCACGCCAGGCTCATGGCGAACGAAAATAATGCCTTGCAGCGGGTTCGTGAAACCGCCTACCGTCTTTGGCAGGAGGAGGGTTGCCCCGAGGGCGAGGCGCTACGGCAGTGGTTTGCCGCCGAGGCCGGGCGCAATGAGGGTGGCGGCGAAGCGCGGCCGTTGGCACGTTTACACCCATGATGCGATCACAATCACGGCAGACGCCTACGAGACCATACTGCTCGGGACGGCTGAGGCGCCGTCACCCCAGGGCCAAGTTTGTCGATCGGCTCAGGCCGCCTGCCAACAGCGTTTGGACGAACTCTTCCCCGATATGGCTTCGCGGCCCGAGTCGCCCGAGCCGCCCGCGAAACTCACGCCAGAAGAAATCCAACAGCAATTGAACGAAGCATTTGCCGGGGTGCTCCTGAATGGCGGGACACCTCGGACGCCGCCTGAGCCACGGATCGAAAGCCCCGGCCCCTCGCTCTCGTCGGAAGAACTCCAACAACATTTGAACGAGCATTTCGGCAATTCTCGCCCGCGGCTTGGGCCGACCCTGTCTCCCCGCCGAATTCGATCGCTGTTCAGGGCCGGCAATCCCGCCACCGGGGGGCCTTCGCGCCGTCAACGCTGCGACGCGCGGGTCAAGAACCTGTTCAGGATTGGCAAGAACGGCGTCGGGGTCGCGTGGCCTCTTTTGCAAAGGCTGGGCGATGGAGAACGGTCGTTGCTGGGTGCATGGCGGCGCGTCGACGGGTCCGAGGACCCCAGAGGGCAAGGCGCGCGTCGTTGCCGCGATGGTCGAGGGGCGGCGCAGGTGGGTTGCGCGACGCCGTGCCGAGGGGAGGAAATTCCCTGCGGGCCGCAAGCGCGGCGAGAGATGGGTGGCCGAACCGATGCGCGAGCTCGCCCGCGCCGAAGCGCACAGGCTTAAGGGAGGGCGGTTCACCGTCGACCACGCGCTGACGCTCGCCTTGTTGCGGAGCGCGAACGGCTGCATGGAAAGCACGGCAAGAGCGAAGGCGATGCTCGACGCCCAAGAGTGTGCGGCGCTGGAGCGGGATCGCCAAGCGGCGCTCGCGCGCATCGCCGAATTGCGTGTGTCGCTGCTGGCTAATCCATAGGCGGCCAGGCGCCAACTCGGGTGCAAGGATGAATGAGAAAGCGACCTATCGGCGCGGCAACGTCTCAGTTTTAATGCGCGTGCTCGAAAAGGCAAGGCTGCGTTGCAGCCTTGCCTTCTCGTAATTCGCTATTTGTGCGTTTGGCTCTTGCCGTGCGCCGTTTCCGAGTGTTCATGCGCCGTTTTCGAATGGGCTTGTGCCTTCGAGGCTTCCTCACGCCCTTTTGCGTGCTCTCCCTTGCCATGTTGGTCGGCGGCCAGCCGGTGGCTTTTCGCGGCGATGTCGTGGTGTTCGGCCGCTTTGTTGTGTGCTTCCTTGGGCATGATATTCTCCTTTGATTGAGTTGCCGTACTCTTTAGGCGTTATCTCAAGCCATCGGACAGGCGCCCTGGCTCTAGTACCAGCGTCCTCGTCCATAGAAGCCGCCGCCACCGAGCAAAAGCACGATTACGACGATAATTAGAAGAGTTGTCATATCCATGATGGGGGCTCCTTTGGCCGAACGTTTGGCAATTTGACATCGCCAACCTCTGGACGAACTTGGCTGCTCCTTGGCGCGCGGGCTGCGCCGACTATTTCCTTACGGCCTCGCGGACTGCGTCCTTGACCCCGCCAACCGCGTTCTGAACTTTACCGGCGGCTTTTTCATTCCGGCCCTCGACCTCAAGCTTGGCGTCGCCCGTGGCTTTGCCAACAGCTTCCTTCACCGAGCCTTTGGCCTGCTCGACCGATCCCTTGATGCGATCTTTATCCATGATCTCCAATCCTCTGTTTTTGCGGCCCGCGCCGCCAGTCCATTGTTCGGCGGGCGTCAGCGCCATGACCGCGAATCTATGGCGTTGCCGAGCGGCCAGATAGGATCGGAATCTGCTCAGGCGCGCCATCCGCCGTCGCGAATCGAGAGCGACGCCTGAGTAGATTCCGATACTCCGCGGCGCCTGGGACATGCGTTATGAGTGGAGGTCGCCCGACATTGCCTCAACGCGAGGTCCCGCCCAAAAACCAGCTGGGACAATCCGGGCGGAAGCGGGCGCGGTAGGCGGGGTTGCCTACGCGCCCGCTCGGCTTCAACTGTCTAGACTTCGGCTGGCGATGCCGCAGCTTCAAAAAAGGCGGTTCGCTGGCGAGGGCTTGCGGTAACGGGGGATTGTCCCCGCAACTCCCCCTGCGCCGCAGGCGGTTGTGAAGGCGTTATCGCCGCGGCCAAATCATGATTGGCCGCGGTATTTCTTCCCCGTTCTGTGTTTAGCTGAAAGTAGGATCGCGTGATGGCAGAGCGCACCGGTCCGAGGCGCACCGCGCCGCGTCGGCTTCATCGACGGCACTGACCCTGCACACATCCGGCACCACGACGACGCCCTCGCACTAGGCATCGTCAATCGGTCAGTATTGATCGTAGTGGTGGTGATAGGGGTGATAAGCGTAGCCGCGATGATAGTGCCGGTGATTGGTCATCGAGTTTCCGATCGCCGCGCCCCCGACGCCACCCACGACCGCGCCGACCGGACCGCCAACAACAGCCCCGGCGACAGCGCCCCCGACACCCCCTGTGATCGCGCCGCTTTCGTCAGCAAAGGCAAGTTGAGATGAGGCGCAAAGCAAAGCTACCGTTGAAAGAGCAAGAATCATTCTGGACATAGAAATCTCCTGTAATTCGGCGAAACTCGCCGTCGTTCTTTGCCACTTAGTCGCCAACCGATCCGAAGGGTAAGGCTCGGAATCTACTCAGCTCGCTCTTGTCGGATGAGTGCACAACGACCTCGGGTTCCGGTGAAGGGCCGCGGCGAAAGATCTCCACCTTATGCTGGCGGAGCGTAGGTATTTTCCGAGCCTTTCGTTGCGTCGGCTTTCCCGCCATCGTCAGCTCAATAAGACCGCGTCATGCCGAAAAAACCAAGGAAAGTACGACCATGGACACGAATACATATTGATCATCCTCGTCGTGATATTTTTGTGCGGTGGGTTCGGCTTTTATGGGCGGGGACGTTGGTTCTGAACTGACGCCGCGGAGGTTCGCAACGAGCCCTCAACTCTGAAGGATTTCCGGTCATGGCTAATTCCACCCTACAAAAGATCGCCAATAACAACGCCGACCCATTGATCAAGAGCGGCCAAGCCACAGAATCGATCCTGAAGGGCCAGAACGAGGCCCTCACCGAAAGCGGTAACGCCCCTAAAACAGCCGTCCAGGAGTTGACGAAGGCGTATCAGGACTTGGCGACAAAGAACGCCAAGAACCTGACCGCCGCGATTCAACGGCTTTCCGCCGTGAAGAACCCGGTGGAGTTCATGGAATTGCAGCAGAAGCTGATCAAGGAAGGCGTCGAAGCCGCTGTCAGCGATTGCCGCCACATAGCCCAATTGACCAGTGCAGTGTTTACTGCTGCTTTCGAGCCCGTGAAAAAGCAGATCGAGGCGGCGAAGTAGACCGCACACACCTAAGTCTGGAGTCTCACGAGATTGATGGCGCCGGGGCGTGGGGGACGACGGCCCGCGAACGCCAATTCGTTCTTGCCTGCCAATGAGTTTCCGAGCGTGTCTTTATCGGCGCGGCATAGTCGTTGAGGCGTCGTCGCCGCGAGGCGGCGGCGGATTCGCGTCGTTCGCGGGCCCAAGCGAATAATGGCCTGAGATCGCGCAAATAATGAGCATCATCAAAACGAGTGCGCCCAATGCCATGAGAACCTGCGTCTCGCGCGAGCCCCTTGCCGCAAATGCGCTATCCAAAGAGCGAACGTCGAGAGCCTTGCCCTTCGGCAACAACGCGACGAGATGGGCGGCCATTATCCTTGAGGGGATGGCGTTCGCCGGCGCGCGCGGCAGCGCTTCAATCAGCTCGGTCAACCGCGCGGCAGCCGCATCGCTCGGCATTCGCGCGAGGCTCGTTGCTTCTTGCCAGGGATCGACATTGAGGCGCGCGAACGCAGAAAGGACGCTGAGCCCCGGTCCGTTTCGATCTTCGCTAATCGACGCGCCGAGGAATTTGTCGAATTCGGGCTCGATGAGTGGCGATAGCGCGGCATGGGTCATATCACGACCTCTGCCTTTTCGCTTTGCTCCGCGAAGCGGTCACAAGCCGACGCCGTTGCGAGCGCCCTTTGAATCGCTTGCTCCAGATCCGATACACGGAAGGGCTTCTGAATGAAGACAGTGTCAGGACCTAACGGCATCCCTCTCACCGCCTCGCCCGTGATCAAGACATGCGGCACGAGTCTGCTTTGAAGGATCTCTTTGACCGCCGCGATGCCGGTTGCTTCGCCCAGTCCGACGTCAACGATCATCAGATCCGGGCGCCAACGGGAAGCGGCGGCCGTCGCATTGGCGACATTGCTTTCCACAGCGCAGACCGTGTGGCCGAGACCCTCAAGCGTCTCCTCAAGCAATCCGCCGATGATTGCGTCGTCTTCTACGACCAGAGTGCGTAGCGCATTCATCGAATAACCTCCCCCATCCGCGCCGTCCTCGTTCACCCAGACAGCGACACTGCCGAGCGACGTACTCCCGACCGCATCAGCTCCCGACCTAACAGCAACGCTGTTCGTCACGATCGGCCCTGTGGCAGTTGCAAAATTGCGATCCGCGCGAAGTATCCCGCCGGTCGCGGCGCGCCGGCCTGACGCGATGCGAGAGCCAACCTGATGGAAATCGCTTGCTGAAGAGGATTGGCTCACCGCCGAAACACGCGAGCGCCGATGTAGCCGATGGCGACCGCTAAGCTCAGCACAAGAAAGGCCTGCTTCTCAATAAAAAGACTGACCGCCTTGTTCGACTGGCCACCTTCCGCTCCCGCTTGCCAGCGTAGGCTCCGCACGGGCCGTTCAATTTCGCCGGCGGCGGTCTGAACTGTGGTTGTCTCTCCACCTTTCATGTGCTCGGTCAAGCTCGCGACGTCGCGCTTCAACGCGACAAGATCCTGACGAAACAGTGCGATATCGGAATCTGCGTTCGTCGATGCGCTCATGGGGCGTTCTCTCTTACCCTCGCGAACCGTTCGGCCGCGGCGATGCAGAGCCGACTATGATCGAAGCGTCACGGTCGGGGAAGATTCGGAAAGTACTCATGGCGGGGTTCGCTATCCGCGTCGGGGCGAAGCTGTCTTCTTCGAAATAGTTCGCAATTGACCCCGAGTTCTGGTACTGATCCATGGCCGCTCCTGTGGAGCCGCGCCCCTCGAGAAAAATTGCAGAATGCTTGGAAGTCGTCCGCATCATGTCAAGGCGGATCGACCGCATTGGCTTCAGAGGCCGCTCTCCGCCAGCGCGCGAGCGGATTTTCCGATCGTCGCAATCGGCGCTTCGGCTGGCGGCCTTGACGCCTGCAGGAAGCTTTTGGACGCGCTTCCGACGCCCAACGGCATGGCCTTCATTATCGTGCAGCACCTCGACCCGAGCCACGATAGCATGATGGTTGATCTGCTGGCGGGCCATACTTCGATGCTGGTCCTGCTGGCGACTGACGGCATGAAAATCGAACGCGAGCGCGTCTATGTCATTCCTCCCGGCGTCTATCTCTCGGCCGACAAAAAGGCGGCGTTGCGGCTTTCGAAACCGCAAGCCCGGCACGGCGCGCGGCTTCCTTTCGACTTCCTGCTGAATTCCCTGGCTAGCGAGCATGGCGCGCGCACCGTGTGCGTGGTCCTTTCCGGAACCGGCGCCGACGGGAGTCTTGGCTTGAGAGCGGTCAAGGAAAGCGGCGGTCTCGTCGTCGCGCAGGAGGTCAGCGAAGCGGACTATGACGGCATGCCCAGAAGCGCCATCGCGACGGGCGCCGTGGATCTCGTGCTCCGCACCGCAAAGATCGCTGAGGCGCTGGTCGCGCGCGAACGAGGCCGCGTCTTCGTGCCCGAAGGAAAGAGATCGTCCGCGCAAAGGTCAGTAGAGGATTTGCTGCCGGACATTATCGCTCTCCTGCGCACGAAGACGGTTCACGATTTTGGCCTTTACAAGCACGGCACTCTGGAGCGGCGCGTCGAGCGCCGGATGGCGTTGGCGGGGGTCAAAACCGCCGCTGGGTATCTCGATCTCCTGCTTCGCGACGCCGAGGAGCGCGATCAGCTGTCCAGGGATTTGCTGATCAATGTCACGGGCTTCTTTCGGGACGCCGCCGTTTTCGAGTTTCTGGGCAAGAGCGTTATTCCCGACCTTGTGCGCGATCACCCGCTCGACCGGCCGCTGCGAATCTGGGTCGCCGGCTGCAGTTCCGGTGAAGAGACTTATTCGCTCGCCATGCTTTTTCGCGAGCAGATCGACGCCTCGAAGCGCGACGTCAAACTGCAAATTTTCGCCAGCGACGTCGACCCGGACGCAGTGGCGACCGCTCGTGAAGGCCTCTATCCCGACTCGGTCGAGGCGGATGTCCCGCCAGAACGATTGGCCCGGTTTTTCTCCAAGGAGGATTGCTTCTACCGGATCTCGGCCGAGCTGCGCTCGAGCGTCGTGTTCACGGTGCATGACGTGCTCGCCGATCCGCCGTTCGCGCGTCTCGATTTCGTTTCGTGCCGGAACCTTCTGATCTACCTTCTGCCGGAGGCGCAGGCCAAGGTCATCTCCATCATCCACTTCGCGTTGCGCGGAGGCGGCCTTCTGCTGGTCGGTGACGCCGAGACGGTCGGGGTAGCCGACGGTCGGTTCGCCATAATTTCGAAACCGCAGCGCGTTTACCGCCGCGTTGGCGGCCCTCGACCGGGCGATTTCGGTCTAGCCGCGAGCGCCGGCGACGGCGCCCGCCAGCGCGCGCGTCCTAGCCCGCCGGCCGCGCCTTCGCGCCAAATCGAGCTCGCCGAGCTTTGTCGACGGATGGTTCTGGAAGCCTATGGTCCGGCTGCGGTTCTGATCAACCGTAGACTCGAATGTCTCTACTTCC
>JBAUXQ010000706.1:0-1991 GCA_049584355.1 Roseiarcus sp.
CCGACGATGCGGCCGTCGGCCTCCGCCAGGCTCAGCGTCAGATCATAGATGGCGTGCGCGCGCGGCGCGCTGATCGGCGTCGTCGTCAGGCCAGGGAGATCGAGGCCGCCCTCGTCATGGTTCTGCCAGGCGAACATCGTCTGGAATATCGGCTCATGCGCGAGGCTGCGCGGCGGCCGCGCGATCTCCACCACCTGTTCGAACGGCAAGTCCTCATGGGCTTGCGCCTCGAGCACCCGGGTCTTGACCCGGTCCAGAAGCTCGCCGACCGAAGGTCCCCCGGAGAGGTCCAGCCGCAGCGCCAGGCTGTTGACGAAGAAACCGATCAGAGGCTCGATCTCGACCCGGCCGCGGTTGGCCACGGCCGCGCCGATCACCAAGTCTTCCTGGCCGGACAATCGGGACAGAAGCGCCGCCCAGCCAGCGAATACCGTCATGAAGAGCGTCGTCCCGCGGCGCAGGCTGAGCGCCTTGAGCGCCGCCGTGAGCCGCTCGTCGAGTTCCACCGGCGCGGTCGAGCCGGCGTGGTCTTGCCGCGCAGGACGGGGGCGATCGTTCGGCAAGTCCAGAACCGTCGGCGCGCCCGCCAGCGCGCGCCCCCAGTAGTCGCCGTGCTCCTTGAGATCGACTCCGGAGAACCAGTGGCGCTGCCAGACCGCGTAATCCGCATATTGGATCGCCAAGTCCGGCAGAGGGTCGACCCGGCCTGCGCGGAAGGCGGCGTAGAGCGCGCTCAACTCGCGTTTCAGGACGCCCGTCGACCAGCCGTCGGAAACGATGTGGTGCAGGGTGACGAGGAGCACATGCTCGCGCTCAGAGAGCCGGATCAGCCGCCCGCGGGCCAAGGGACCGCATTCGAGATCGAATGCGCCGAGGCTCTCCTCGACGACGAGCCGCCGCAACGCGCCTTCGGGGTCGGGCTCGCCGTCGAGGTCATGCTCCTCGAGCGCAAACCCGAGGTCCGCGGCGGCGATCCGCTGAACCGGCCGACCGTCTACGGCGACGAAGGTGGTTCGCAGCGCCTCGTGGCGTGCGACGAGGCGATCCAGCGCCCGCTTCATGGCGGCGCGGTCGAGGTCGCCCTGCAATCGCAGCCCGAGCGGGATGTGATAGGCTTGGCTGACGCGCTCGAGCTGCGCCAGGAACCACAACCGTTGCTGCGCAAACGATAACGGCAGAGGGCCGGCGCGGCTCGCCGGTCCGATCGCCGGCAAAGCGCTCCGGGCGCCCTCTGCCGCGGCCGCGGCAAACTTGGCCAGAACGGGTAAGGCGAAGAGATCGGCGAGCGGCAGGTCGACGCCCAAGACCTGCCGCACCCGGGAAAGCATTCTGACCCCGAGCAGCGAGTGTCCGCCGAGTTCGAAGAAGTTGTCATGGCGCCCGACGCGCTCCACTCGGAGCAGACCGGCCCAGATCCGCGCGAGGGTTTGTTCGGTCTTGCCTTGGGGCGGCTCGTAGCCGCGGGCGGTGAAGGCTTCGCTCCTTGGCGCCGGCAACGCGCCGCGGTCGAGCTTGCCGTTGGCGTTCAGCGGCAGCGCTTCGAGCGCAACATAGGCCGCCGGAACCATGTATTCGGGCAGGCTCGCCCCGAGATGCGCCCGCAGCGTCTCGGCCGCGGGGGCGGCCGCATCCCGCTTCGTTGTGTAATAAGCAACCAGCCGGCTATCGCCGGGCGCGTCCTCCCGCGCGAGCACAATTGCCTCGCGCACGCCCCGATGCTCGGCGAGCCGCGCCTCGATCTCGCCGAGCTCGATGCGGAAGCCCCGGATCTTCACCTGGAAATCGTTGCGGCCCAGATACTCGATGGTCCCGTCGGACCAAAATCGGCCAAGATCCCCAGTCCGGTAGAGCCGCTCTCCCGCCCCGAAAGGGTTGGCGATGAACCGCTCCGCCGTCAGCTCCGGCCGATTGAGATAGCCCCTGCCAACCTGCACGCCGCCAATATGAATCTCGCCGGAAGCGCCAATGGGGACCGGTTCGCGATCCCCGTC
>JBAUXQ010000707.1:0-1736 GCA_049584355.1 Roseiarcus sp.
GTCGGCGACGGCAGCGCGACATAGAACGGCACCGCATTGTCGCGCGCGGCGAGCGCTTTCAGATAAGTGCCGATCTTGTTGCAGACGTCGCCGTTGGCGGTCGTCCGGTCGGAGCCGACGATCACCATGTCGATAAGACCGTGCTGCATCAGATGCCCGCCGGCGTTGTCGACGATGAGGGTGTGGGGCGCGCCGTGATGCGTAAGCTCCCAGGCGGTGAGAGAGGCGCCCTGATTGCGCGGACGCGTCTCGTCGACATAGACGTGGACGGAGAGGCCGTCTTCCATCGCGAGATAGATCGGCGCGGTGGCGGTGCCGTAGTCGACCGTCGCCAGCCAGCCGGCGTTGCAATGGGTGAGGATGTTGACCGGTTCGCCCGGCTTCTTGCCTTCAGCCAGCCGCCGGAGGAGCTTGAGGCCGTTGCGGCCGATCGCGCGGTTGATCTCGACGTCCTCGTCGGCGATCCGCTTGGCCTCGGCGCAGGCGGCGGCGGCGCGCGCAAGCGGAGCGAGCGGCGCAAGACGCTTGCTCACCGCGTCCAGGGCCCACCGCAGGTTGATCGCGGTCGGCCGGGTCGCCGCAAGCTTGTCCCCCGCGGCGGCGAGCGCCGCGTCGCTCGGATCCTCGCGCATGGCGAGCGCGAGTCCATAAGCCGCCGTCGCTCCGATCAGCGGCGCGCCGCGCACCCACATGTCGCGGATCGCCGTCGCAGCTTCGCCGACGCTGCGCAGGGTCACGATGCGAAACTCATGCGGCAGCCATCTCTGGTCGATGATGTCCACGCCCCAACCGTCGGCGTTGAGCCAGATCGTGCGATACGGGCGTCCGTCGACTTTCACCCAGGGTTCTCCTCTTTGCCGCCTCGCTTCGACCCGCGTATCAGGGCGCGGCGGGAATATCACAGTCGGCGAGACCACGGAATTCAGGTTCGGGCGGCTAAAATAATTGACTTTGTCGCTGGTCGGAGGCGACCCTATCCGCCGGCGGGCCTTTCCGGGCCGGCATCGCCGAATTCCGCTGCGCCAGGACGAAAGGGAGACGCGACCTGATCGACGGATCCTCGACGACCCGCGCCGCCCGGACCCCGAGCGCCGCTGCGACGCTCTCCCGGGCCCTGATCGCGTTCGAGGGCGAGGACGCGGCGCGCCTCCGGCTCGCGGCGTTCGGCTACCCGCCCGACGTCGCCGCCGAGATCGCTGTCTATCTCGCCCAGTCGACCGATCTGCCGCTGTTCATCGACGACATTACGCAGGCGCTCTCGCGGGAAGGGATTGCCGCCGAGTTTGTCGCCCTCGACGAATTGCCGCAACGATTAGGCGAATTATCGCTGCAGCGCGACCGGACGATCGTATGGGCGTTCACCGACGGCCTGCGCTTCTATCGCGGCTCGTCGGTTCCCGCCCTCGCCCGCCTGGAAGGCTTCGCGCGGTTCGGCAGCCCCGCGACTGCGGCGCATCTCTGCCAGGACAAGTTCGCAAGCCTCGCTCTCGCTTCCGCCGCCGGCCTCCCCGTCCCGCCGACCAGCCTCATGGAAGGGAACAAGGAATTCGCCGCGCTCGGGGACTGGGCGACCGCCTCTGGTCCGTTGTTCGTCAAGCCCAATGCGCTCGGGGCGAAGATCGGCATTTTCGCCGACAGCCTCTGCCGCGATCGAGCAGAGGCGAACGATCGGGCGAAACGCATCTGGGAGCGCTACCGTGACCGGGCGCTGATCCAGGCCTTCGTCGAAGGCGACG
>JBAUXQ010000708.1:0-3576 GCA_049584355.1 Roseiarcus sp.
GTCGAAACGCGGAGCCACGGCCGGGTTCCCTCGTGCACCTCGTCCCCGGCGCTGCTCGGCTGATAATGGAGCGGCGAGCCCGGCAAATGGCCGCTTTTGAGCGCGTGCAAAGTCGGCGCGTTGGTAACGTCGAAGGAATCGAAGCCGCAGCGCAGCATCAGCGGGATTTCGTCGATCAGCACGTCGCCGATGGCCCTCAGTTCGCCGCGAAACCGGTGCCGGTCGCGCAGCAGCCTGGCGTAGGAAAACGACCGTCCGTCGGCGAACTTGGCGAATGCGAGCGCGACCAGCGGACGCTCGGCGAGTTCGGCCAGATG
Organism: Roseiarcus sp.; assembly: GCA_049584355.1. Classification (GTDB taxonomy): domain Bacteria; phylum Pseudomonadota; class Alphaproteobacteria; order Rhizobiales; family Beijerinckiaceae; genus Roseiarcus. The sequence continues at coordinate 318 of JBAUXQ010000708.1, forward strand.
CGCCTGCGCGTCGGCCCCGGCCTCGAGGGCGACGCCGACCGGCGCCGTGCGCGATGACAGCGCCGCGCGCTCCGCGAGCCAACGCTTGAGCGAGACCACGATCGCGCCTTCCCCCGGCGTCGGAGCTTCATCGTCGAGAACGACCCACTCGTCCTCGGCGAAGCCCTCGCGTCGCCATAACGGCATCAAATGCCCGACCCGGCGTCGAGGGCGCCGACATGGATGCCGCACTCCACTTTCCCTCGGCCGCGCCATCGGCCGGCGCGCTCGTCCTCGCCTGGGGCGACCGGGCTCGTGCAGGGCAGGCAGCCGATCGAGGGAAAGCCTTTGGCGACCAGAGGATGGCGCGGCAGGCCGGCTTCCTCGATGTACCTGAGCACATCGCTCGCGCTCCAGCCGACAAGCGGGTTGATCTTGATCCGCTCTCCTTCCGCTTCGAACAGCGGCAAGCTCGCACGCGTAGCGTTCTGAAAGCCCTTCCGGCCGGTTATCCACGCGTCGAACCCTTCCATCGCCTCAGCGAGGGGCTTGACCTTCCGAATCTCGCAGCAGCGATCCGGATCGCTGGCGAACAGGAATTTCTCGGGGTCCTCGGCGGCCAGAATATTATCCTTCGGCGTAGCGACGAGCACATTCGTGAGCTTGAGAGTCTCGCAGAGCGCGTCGCGATAGGTCAGCGTCTCGGGGAAATGTTGGCCGGTATCGACGAAGATCACCGGCGTGGCGGCGTCGATCTGCGCGACCATGTGCAGGAGCGCCGCAGCGTCGGCGCCGAAGCTCGAGACCAGTGCGATCCGACCGGGATAGAGATCCTCGATCGCGAGCCTCAACAGCGAGGACGCCTTGAGCCGCGCGAAGCGGGTCTCGAGCCGCGAGGCGGCGATCTGGTCGCCGAACAGCTTTACGTCATGGGCGCTCATCAGATGTCCGATCCGGCGCTTCGTTCATAAAGCGCCTCCTTGAACGGCGCGATGCCGACCCGGCGGAACGCGTCCACGAACGTTTCGGCCTCGTCGCGCCTCAGGCCAATGTAGGTGTCGACGATGGTTTCGATCGCCTCGACGACGTTTTCCGAGCTGAAGCCGGGGCCGACGATCTGACCGATCGCGGCCTGCTCATCGGCGGAGCCGCCGAGCGTGATCTGGTAGGTTTCCTCGCCGGCGCGCTCGAGGCCGAGAATGCCGATATGGCCGACATGGTGATGCCCGCAAGCGTTGATGCAGCCCGATATCTTGATCTTCAGCGGCCCGATCGAGCGCGCGCGCGCGCCGTCGCCGAAGCGCTGGGCGATCCGCTGCGCAATCGGGATCGAGCGCGCCGTCGCCAGCGCGCAATAGTCGAGGCCTGGGCAGGCGATGATGTCGCTAATCCCGCCGGCGTTCGGCGTCGATAAGTCCACCGACGCTAGGCGATCGTAGACAGCCGGCAGGTCGTCCAGCGCGACATGGGGCAGGATCAGGTTCTGCTCGTGCGAGACGCGGACCTCGTCGTGGGAGTAATCCTCGGCGAGATCGGCGACGGCGTCCATCTGGTCGGCGCTGGCGTCGCCGGGGGGCGCGCCGATCGCCTTCAGCGAGACGGTGACGACGACATAGCCCGGCGCCTTGTGCGGCATGACGTTGGAGGCGCAGAAACTGGCGAAGCGCGCGTCCTTGCCCTTGCGGCGTTCGACGCGATCGCTGACCGCCTTCTTGGGCTCAAGCTCGGGCAGCGCGAAGAAAGCGCGGAAGCGCTCGATTTCGCGCGCCGGCAGGTCAAGCGCCTTAGGGTCGCGCGCGGCGAATTCGGCCTCGACCGCCTCGCTGAGCGCCTCGACGCCTTTCTCGTGGACGAGAATCTTGATGCGCGCCTTGAACTTGTTGTCGCGCCGGCCCTCGAGATTGTAGACGCGCAGGATCGCCTCGACGTAGCCGAGCAGGTCGCGCTCGGGCAGGAAGTCGCGGACCTTGCGGCCGATCATCGGCGTCCGGCCGAGCCCCCCGCCGACGTAGACGGCAAAGCCGAGCTCGCCGGCGTCATTGCGCACCACCTGCAAGCCGATGTCATGGGCCTGGATCACCGCGCGATCATGCGCCGCGCCGTTGACGGCGACCTTGAATTTGCGCGGCAGAAACGAGAACTCGGGGTGGAGCGACGACCACTGGCGCAGAATCTCCGCGTAAGGGCGCGGATCGGCGATCTCGTCATGCGCGACGCCGGAGAAGTGGTCGGCGGTGATGTTGCGAATGCAATTGCCCGAGGTCTGGATCGCGTGCATCTCGACGCTCGAAAGCTCGGCCAGGATATCGGGCGTGTCCTTGAGCGCCGGCCAGTTGTACTGGATGTTTTGCCTGGTGGTGAAATGGCCATAGCCGCGATCGTAACGACGCGCGATCTCGGCGAGCTTGCGCATCTGCTGCGAGTTCAGGACGCCGTAGGGCACCGCGACCCGCAGCATATAAGAGTGGAGCTGCAGGTAGAGGCCGTTCATCAACCGATGCGGGCGGAACTGCTCCTCGGTCAGTTCGCCGGAAAGGCGGCGCGCCACCTGGTCGCGGAACTGCTCGACTCGCGCGGCGACGAAGGCGGCGTCGAAATTGTCATAGTGATACATAGTCGGCCTCCGTCGCGGCCTTGGGACCGGCGCGGGGCGCGAGGCCCGCCGCCTGCTTGCCGAGGTCGCGCCTGTTCGTCGGCCCGGCGGCGCGGATCGCTTCGCGCAGGGCCTTGGGAGCGAAATGGCCATTGCGCTCCTCGACCGGGACCGCATAGGCGTCGACGACGAGATTGTCCGCCTCGTCCCGTTTGGCCCGCGCCAGGGCCTCGGCCGACGCTGGCGGATCGGCCAGGACTGCGGCGCGGTTGAAATCCTCGCTCCACGCCTCGTCGATAGTCTGAAAGACGACGACGCCGTCGGTCAGACGATTGGCGGTGATCACATCGGGCATCTGGCTCTCACAGCGCCGGCGCTCGGCGCCTCGCGGACCAATGTAGTAGCATATTTAACGACAGCAATATATGTGTTTGTTTTTCGTACAATTACGACACGTTGTTATGGAGCGCGGATGTCTTCCGGCTTCGCGCAAGCACAAGGAAATCCAAGCCAGCTGCAACGAAATCAAAGTCCGGCGCAACGAAATCCAAATCAAACGCATCGAAATCCAAATCAGCCGCAACGAAATCCAAATGCCTTCTCTTTCCGCGAATCCAAGCTTCTCAACGGGTTATCATCCAATTCGGCGAGCGGCGCATCCTCCGAGCCGCCTTCACGGCTCCCAAG
>JBAUXQ010000709.1:0-2069 GCA_049584355.1 Roseiarcus sp.
TCGACCATCTCCTGCCGCATCCGGTCGAAGGCCCAGCGCAAAGTCTCGCGATCGGTCTTGCTCTGCAGATGGACGATCGGCGGCAGCGTGCCGATCAGCATCTCCGCCTGGGGCCCGGCGAGCTGGAAATGGCCGCCGAGCACCGTCACCCCGCCGCCGTCGTTCAGCTTGACCAGCGCGCCTTCGCGGGCGCCGAGAAAGTGGCGCTTCCAATCCTCGGGCGGCAGAGCCGGATCGCTTGCGACTCGAAACGCCGAGCCGTGGGGCAACAGGAGGTAGTCGCCTTGCTGGAAGAGCACCGCCTCCTCTTCTCCCTCCACCGCGAGCCAGCAAGCGCCCGAGGTCACGGCGTAGCATTTAACCCCCTTAAATGGATCGAAGCGGATCGACCAGTCGCCGCCCGCCTCGAAGCCGCCGACGCGATAGTTTCTCAGCTCCAGAAACGAGATGACTTGGGACAGCGGATCCATCTTTGGACGATCTCCAACAAGTTATAGACGATAGAGCATAGATCGTCTGCACTCAAACGTCCATGATCTCTTTCGACGTAATCGTCAATTGTTCAACGAATTGACTCCAGAACATATTCGCTGAGCCGCAACAATGGAAACAATAGTGAACCAAATCCGAGCTAATTTTGTTTTAATTCGTGCGCTTTTAGCTACGCGCACGCAGTTGGGACCCCAGGCCGATCTATTCCATACGTCAGGATACGAGCATGTTGATTCCAGTCACTTGATCAAGGGCGACTGACAATGACCTTTCAGGTCATTGCGCTCGTCATGACGTGTGCCGGCTGCCTTCTCGGCATCCGCTTCATCTTCGCCGGGGCTTCCGTGCTCAAGGAGTGGGGCATCCAGGAGACCGCTGGCTCGCTTGTCGTATTTCGCCGGATTGGCGCGATCTATCTCGGCCTCGCCCTGATGTTCTTCATCGGACGCACTGCTGCCCCCTCGGATCTCCGCTCGGCGGTGTGTCTGGTTACGGGCGGAGCGATCGCGCTGCTCGCGTGCCTCGGGCTCTTCGAGTTCCTGGCTCGACGAGTCAGCGCTGGCGTCTTCCGCTCGGTCGTCGCGGAGGCGGTGCTCGCCGCAGGCTTCGTCTGGGTGTGGTGGGGCGGGCGATGATGGCGCCAAGTCGAGGCCGAACGGATCGAGGGAATTGGTTATGAAGCGCGTTCAATATCTCCACTATGGCGCTCCGGAGGAGCTGCGGCCGGACGAGGCGCCGCCGCCTGAGGCCGGGCGGGGCCAAATTCGCGTTCTAGTCAGGGCTGCAGCAGCCAACCCGATGGACTGGAAAATTCGCCGGGGCGAGATGAAGGCGATTTCCGGGTCCCGTTTTCCGCGCGGCCTGGGCCATGATTTCGCTGGTGTGGTCGAAGCCGTCGGGCCGGGGGTCGAGCGGCTCAAGGTGGGTGATGAAGTCTTTGGCGTCACCTCCATCCGTCAAGCAGGCGCATTCGCCGAATACGTCGTTGCAGACGAAAAAAACGTTGGGCTTAAGCCGCCCTCCGTCTCGTTCGAGCAGGCCGCCGCCTTGACCATAGTGAGCCTGACGGCCTGGAACGCGCTGGCAGCAAAGGCAAAGCTCAGAGCTGGCCAGTCGGTTTTCATCACCGGGTGTCTGGGCGGAGTGGGACGTTCGGCGGTGCAGATTGCCCGCATGCGCGGCGCAAACATCGTCGGCAGTTGCAGCGCGTCCGGACGCGAGGAAGCGCTGGCGCTAGGCGCGAGCGAGGTGGTCGATTATCGCGCCTTCAAGGTCCCTTCGTATCGACATCGCTTCGACGTGGTCTTCGATACGGCGGGCGCGTTGTCGCTGAGCCAATGCGGCGCGATGCTCAAACGTCATGGCATGTCGCTGCACATCGTTCCCACGTTCGCCAAGATGGTTGGTTGCCTGCTCCCGACGCGACATCACCTGGTGTTCGGCAACCCGAACCCGCAATGCATGGCCGGCATCGCCGAGGCCTTCGAGCGGGGCCAACTCGTCCCGGCGATCGGCCGCATCGTGCCGCTATCCGAGGCGATATCGGCCGTCGTCGAACTCGAGAGGACAGGCTCCCC
>JBAUXQ010000710.1:0-3056 GCA_049584355.1 Roseiarcus sp.
ACTCAGCGCTCGCACGAACATGCCCATCTGCCCGTGGAATGCGCACATGCGTCCGAACGACGCGCCGCCCTCGGCGTGCTCGACCAGGCGAAGCGCCGCGCCCTCGCGCTTGACGAACGGAACCGGCGCATAAGGCGCGAGCCGCGATGACAGCGCGACTGGCCCCGCGCCCGGGCCGCCGCCGCCGTGCGGGGTCGAGAAGGTCTTGTGCAGGTTGATATGCATGGCGTCGACGCCGAGATCGCCCGGACGCGTCTTGCCGACTACAGCGTTGAAGTTCGCGCCGTCGCAATAGAAGTACGCCCCCGCCTCGTGCACCGCCTCGGCGATGCCGACGATCTGGCGCTCGAACAGTCCGCAGGTGTTCGGATTGGTCAGCATGATCGCCGCGACGTCGGGGGCGAGCGCGGCCCGCACCGCTTCAGCGCTGACGTTTCCGTCCGCGCCCGCCGGAACGGAGCGGACCGAATAACCGATCAGCGCCGCGGTCGCCGGATTCGTGCCGTGGGCGGAATCGGGAACCAGCACGACCCGCCGCGTCGCTCCCTCCCCCCGCGCCTCGATCGCCGCCTTGATCGCCATCATGCCGCAGAGTTCGCCGTGCGCGCCGGCCTTCGGCGACATCGCGACGGCGTCCATGCCGGTCATCGTCAACAAGGCGTTGGCCAGCGCTTCGATAATCTCGAGCGCGCCTTGCGCGGTCGAGACCGGCTGCAGCGGATGGACGTCGGCGAATCCCGGCAGGCGCGCGATTTTTTCGTTGAGCCGGGGATTGTGCTTCATCGTGCACGAGCCGAGCGGGTAGACGCCGGCGTCGATCGAATAATTGTTGCGCGACAGGCGTACGTAATGGCGGATCGTCTCCGGCTCGGTGAGGCCGGGCAGTTCGATTGCGCTCCCGCGCGCGTGCAGGCCCAACCTCGACTGGAAAGGCTCGGGCTCGTCGATATCGACTCCGGTCGCATCGAGACGCCCGGTCTCGAAGATCAGCGCCTCCTCCATGTTGAGCCCGCGATTTCGGGTGAAAGTTTCGCGCGACGGGACGGCGGCGGTTTCGGGGCGGGTCGGGCGGCCTTGTACATTCATGGCGGGCTCTTTCCTTAAGCCTTCACCGCAGACAATCGGCAAGCGCCTGCACATAGGCTTCTCGGTCGTCTTCGGTATTGGTCTCCGTGCTCGCGACGACGATGCAGTCGTCGAGCCCCGCCCCGGGCAAGAGCCGTGAAACCGGCAATCCGCCAATCACCCCGCGCCCGGCCAAAGCCTCGATCAGTTCGGCGGCCGGCCGCGGCGTGCGCAACGTGAACTCATTGAAGAAGCGCGGGTTGACGACCTCGACCGCCGGAATCGAGGCAAGCCGCTCGGCCAGTCGCACCGCATTGGCGTGGTTAACTTTCGCCAGCCGCCCAAGTCCGGCGGCGCCAAGCAGGGTCAGGTGGATCGAGAACGCCAGGGCGCACAGGCCGGAATTGGTGCAGATGTTGCTCGTCGCCTTCTCGCGGCGGATGTGCTGCTCGCGGGTCGAAAGGGTGAGCACGAAGCTGCGCCGCCCCGCCGCATCGACCGTCTCGCCGGCGAGACGTCCCGGCATCTGGCGCACGTTCCTGGCGCGGGTCGCGAACAGGCCGAGATATGGCCCGCCGAAGTTGAGCGCGTTGCCAAGCCCCTGGCCCTCTCCGACCGCGATGTCGGCGTCCATCTCGCCGGGCGAGCGCAAGGCGCCGAGCGACACCGGATCGGTGAAGACCGCAATCAAGAGAGCGCCGCGCGCGTGCGCCGCGGCGGCGGCAGGCGCGAGATCACGCGGATTGCCGAAGAAGTCGGGCGCCTGGACGATGACGCAGCTGGTTTCGTCGTCGATCGCCGGGGCGATGTCTTCGCTCGCCTTGAGGTCGGGAGGCAGACGGACGATCGTGTCGCCCGCCATATGCGCCAGCGTCGCGCAAACGTCGGCATATTGCGGATGCAGGCCGCCGGAGATGACCGCCCGGTTGCGCCGCGTCAGCCGGTGGGCCATCAGCATCGCCTCGCCGCACGCGGTCGAACCGTCGTACATCGAGGCATTGGCGACCTCCATGCCGGTGAGGGCGGCGACCTGGGTCTGGAACTCGAACAAAACTTGAAGCGTCCCCTGCGCGATTTCCGGCTGGTAGGGGGTGTAGCTGGTCAGGAATTCGGAACGCTGGATGAGATGATCGACCGTGGCCGGGATGTGGCGTCTGTAGGCGCCGGCGCCGAGAAAGAACGGGGCGGAGCCGGCGGCGAGGCTGCGCTTCGCGATCGTCGTCATCGCCCGCTCGACCGCCATTTCGCTCTTCGCCAGCGGCATGTCGAGGAGACCCTGAATCCGCTTGTCGGCGGGAATGTCCGCGAACAGCGCCTCGATGTCCGGAACGCCGATGCGCGCCAGCATCGCCTCGCGTTCGCTTGCGTCGAGCGGCAGGTAGCGCATCGTTCAGCCCAACGTCTTGAGATAGTCGGAGTAGGCGGATTCATCCATCAATGCGCTCAATTCGGCCGGGTCGGCGAGCTTGAGGCGAAAGAGCCAGCCGCGCCCGAGCGCGTCCTCGTTGATGAGGCCCGGCGTCGACTCGACTTCCGAATTGACGGCGACGACTTCGCCGGAGACCGGCGCGAACACGTCGCTCGCCGCTTTGACGCTCTCGACCACGGCGGCCGGATCGCCCTTCTTCAGCGCCTTGCCGATCGGCGGCGCCTCGGCAAAGACCACGTCGCCGAGCTGTTGTTGCGCGTGCTCGCTGATGCCGACGACGCCTTCGCCGTCCTCGACGCGGACGTACTCATGGTCCTTGCTGTAGCGGATCTGCGACATCATCCATTCCTTGCTTGACTGCGATAATAGGCGTGGGGATAGAACGGCAGCGCGGCGACCCGCCCGCTCAACGGCTTGCCGCGGACCACAAGACCGATCGGCGTTCCGACCGCCGCACAGGCGCGCGCGACGTAGCCCATCGCAATCGGCCCGCCGACGCTCGGGCCAAAGCCGCCGGACGTGACGACGCCGATCGTCGCGCCGTCCGGCGAGACGATTTCCG
>JBAUXQ010000711.1:0-5854 GCA_049584355.1 Roseiarcus sp.
CACCGCCTATAACAAGATGAGGGTGGTGAACGTGCCCTTCGTAGGCGCTAAATATTCGATTAACTCCCAGCTGGACGTAATCGGCGCCTTTTACTACGAGTCTCAGAATAACTATAACTCCTCGACCACGCCCTGCGCCTACGCCAAGGCCAGTTTTGTCCAGCCCAGCGGGAACGTTCTCAATGTTATCCGCGAAAACAGCAGCGCTTGCGCCGGCACGCAATACGCCATTTCAGCTATGCTCGATTATCGGCCGCTCAAGCGTATCGATCTCTACGCCGGTGTGATGTTCTCGAACGTCTATGGCGGCCTTGCGAACGGCTTTTTGACGACCCAGAACATCGCGCCGACCGCGGGCTTGCGCGTCAAATTCTGATCGCGTCACGACTTCTATTCGTCCGCGATCGTATGGGTCGGGAGAGCGGCCGTCACCTGTGGTCGATGCACCCCCACCTCATGCAATCGTCAGGATTGCGGCTCAGGCCATCGGTCCGGTGCACGTTGTAAGGGTAGTGCTGGTAAGGGTTCGGGCTTATGAACACCTTCGGCAGTTGGCCCGGGGGAAGCTGCAATGCGGCCCGCAGCGTCATGACCGGGATGTTTGAGTCTTGGGCGCGCACCGCAACGGGAGCCGCCAGAAAGCCCGCGAGCGCCGCCACAAACATCAGCCTGGTTTTAAGCGATAATCTCATTCTCGCCTCCTGATCGCAGGACAGTCGAAGCGCGCCACAGCCATTGTATCGTGTTGCTCCAGATATATTGGGCGTGCGGCCCTGAGAAAGTAGCAAAATAAAATTTATGAAGCAGGGCGTTCGCCGGTCGCGTTCTCGACGGAGGTTTCCGAGGAGTCTTCCGAGCTGGAAACGCTGGCCGTGGCGCCTAAGATTGGCGTTCCGCCGGCCCTCCGGCGCGGGAGGTATCGGACCGGACGAACTGGCGCATGGACAATCTTCTTCAGCGGGCCGCCGGTCCCGGCTCGTGGGCGGCGCTCGCGCCGTTCAGCGCCATGGAGGTCGTGCTCGGCCTCGACAACCTTGTGTTCATCGCGTCGGGGTGATGGCTTCGAACGTCTACGGCGGTTTGGCGAGCGGGTTCCATCAAGTCCAGGCGGTCAATCCGACGGCGGGCCTGCGCGTCAACTCTGGCGACGGGGCGCCGCCAAATGTTCCGCTATTGCGGCGCTTGATGTTCGGCGCCGCACCGCGGCAGGCCCTCGGCGCAAAAGTCTGCGCCTTCGGTGGCGCGCCAGAACGATCGCGCTCCCGGCTCGGGAACTGGCCGAGGCGCGTGGCGGGCGCAGATTCCCGCCCGCGCCCACCAGGCCATCGGCATGTCGCGGCGGTTGAGGGGATTCAGTCCGGCCTCCGGCCGGCGCCAGTAGACGCAGTCGGCGCAGCGCGACCCGATCGACATCGGCTCGGCGGCGACGCCTTCGCCGCACCACTGCCAATAGTGCGTTTGCGGAAAATGGGCGGGTTCATCCTGTTGGATCGACGTTTCCGGCGCGAGTCGCGTGCAGAGGCCCTCGTGCTCTCTGAGCTTGCGCCAAAACGCGCAGGCCGCGCAGTTGGCGGGCCTGACCGCTTTGTCAGTCATCGTCTCCTCCCTTGGCCAGCCGGCTCGCGCTAACCACTATGACGCAAAACCGAGGCAAAACCGAGCTTGACGCTCGATTGTCTCGGAGCAGTCGATTCGACCTCCCGCTCGCATGCAATCGAGTTCGGTCCGGTCCTGGAGGAACGCCGTGTCTGGAGATGGGGTTGTGGCATTAAGTTGCGGAGCGATCCCAAGATTCCCCAGGAACAGAAGCAGGGAGACCGTGACCAGCGCCAACCCAATGTAGAACACGGGGTCCAGGACAAAGCGCAAATCGGGAATCCACCAGGACAGCGGGACGGTAATGAGGGCGGAAAGCGCCGGGATCAACAAAAAGAACATTGTGACCAAGCCGTTGTCATTATCCGTGGTTGTCAACGCTACCTGATAAAAGACACGTCCAGCCGCCGCAGCAGCCAAAGTTCCGAATAGCAATAATAGAATGGCAGCCAGTGTGTGTTCGTCGACAAACAATGCCGGACGAAGACGGTATCAGCAGAATTGTTGGTAGGAGAATAATTGAGGAGACGACAAAATTTGCCGCTATCGCGGCCGAGATCAAATTCAGAGAACCATTTGCTGACAAGATTGCCGCTCAAAGCAAAAAATATCGGCATCGGTATCGCGTACGACCAGCGACTGTGCAGCATACTTTCGATGATGTCCGTCACCAGTCGCCCGTTGGTATTGTCCAGCTGGCTCCAGGCGACGGTCATGGCGCCGACAAACGCAACGATAAAACAACCAAAGAAGACGCAGGGAGACACGGGGATAGGTTTCCGCGAGATCATCATCGCGACCAGCGCCGCCCAGAAGGGCGACAGATTGAATATCGTAGCCGTTATGATGGGATGGGCGCTGCTCAAGCCGACGTAATACAACGTAAGCCTGCACAGGCCGAAGATGAATAGAACCGTGAGCTTGGCCAAATTCTTGGTAAAAGGCTCCTGCGTCGCCACCAGCACCGCTGTCACCAGCGAATATAAACCACCCAGGCGGTAATTTCCGCGACTTGGACTTTTCATTGCTGGGGGCGCCGCCTTCGCGCGCCGGCCTCAACTTGACGTTCCCCAATGTGCAGTCGGGCGCTTTGTCCCGTTTCAAAGAAGGCAGGCCGCGGTCCGGGGCTCGCGGAGTTTTGCGGGCTTCTCACACACCGTCTCGCGTTCCAACGTCGCCGGCGCGGGAGCGACGGCGGAGAGTTCGAACCGTGCGCCGGGCCTGTCGTCTTCGACCGTCAGCTGGAAGCCATGCAGATTGGCGATCGTCTCGGCGATGTTGAGACCGAGCCCATGTCCCGGCGAATCTCCGCTGCGCTCGCCGCGATAGAATCGCTCGAATATCCGCTCACGCTCCTCGAGCGGAACGCCGGGACCGGTGTCACTCACGCGAATGAACGGCCGCTCCTCGGCCATACGAGCCTCGATCCGCACCGTGCCGCCCGCGGGCGTAAACTTGATCGCATTATCGACCAGGTTCGAGACTGCTTCACGCATGAGATCCTGGTCGCCGCGAACCGGCAAGGGCCCCACGGCGTCAATGACCATATCCACTCCCTTCGATTCTGCCAGCGGTTCGTAGAAATCGAACACCTGGGCGCAAACCGAGCCGAGATCGAAGGGCTTGAACTGCGCCTTTCCCGCGCCATTCTCGACCGCGGAGATGCGCAAGATCGCCGAAACCGCGGTGGACACCTTTTCGATCTGGCCGAGAGCAGTCTCCAGGGCCTCGCGCAATTGTTCGATTCCCGCCTCGTTGTTTAGCGCGCGCTCGATTCTCGCGCGGGCGACGGCGAGGGGCGTGCGCAGGTCATGGGCGATGTTGTCGCCTGCGCTCTTGAGCTGCTGAAGCAGGCGCGCGATCTCGTCGAGCATGAGATTGACCGCGCGCGCCACTTTGTCGATGTCGCGGTCCTCGTTGGTGACCGGCAAACGCGATTCGAGTTCGCCGTTCATGATCCTGACGATGGCGTCGTGAACGCGTTCGTAACGCTGCAACGCGCTGCGGGCGAATATTGCCCCGATCCCCAGGATCACCAGAACTGTAGGAAGGAGCGCGATCGCCAGGGCGCGCAATAACGTTCCCTGAAGGCTGTAGGTCTCCCACAAGCTGCGCCCGAGCAAAAGAACGCCGCCGCTCGGGAGCCTGCGGGCGACGAAGATGGCTGGCTCGCGCGTGCGGCTCGAATCCGGCAACGGCTGCTCTTGTACCACATGAGCCCGACCATCGATCGGGATGGAAGGCGCGCCGGGCACGTTGCCGAACACCAAGCCGCCATTCGGATCGAACAGCGCGACGAAATCGAGCCGCCGGATGTCGCGAGTCAGGCGCAGCTCCAACGCCCGCCGCAACTCGGCCTCGCTGGCGCCCCCGCTCTTGGCTGATTCGTCGACGAGGATTGCCCCGGCGCGGTGAAAATCCGCGGTGTAAACTTGCCAGTAAATGAAAGCGAAAGCGCCGGTCGTCGCCAAGGTAATCGCGAGCGCGAACGCTAGCGCGAGGCGAAACGCCCGCGCGTTGAACAGCTCAAGCGTCCACATTCAGTTTGAAACCGACGGCCCGGATATTGACGATGAAGCGCCGGGCCCCCGTGGGATCGAGCTTGCGGCGCAGGTTGCCGATCTGGACGTCGACGACATTGGTTTGGGCGATGAATTTGAAATTCCACACGTCCTCGAGCAGCATCGCCCTGGTCACGATCTGGCCGGGGCGGCGCATGAAATATTCGAGCAGGGTGAATTCCCGCGGCAACAAATCGACCGGCTTGCCGTCGCATTGTACGGTCCGCTCGACGAGGTCCATTTCCAGCGCGCCGGCCTGCAGTCGCGTCTGCCGCATGTCGCCGCCCCGGCGCAGGAGCGCTTCGACGCGCGCCGTCAGTTCGCGGATGTCGAACGGCTTGACCAGGTAGTCGTCGCCGCCGGCCTTCAGCCCATTGATCCGCTCGTCGACCGACGAGAGTGCGCTGATCACCAGGGCCGGCGTGGTGTTGCCTTCGGCGCGCAGCGCCTCGATGATCGCGAGGCCATCCTCGCCATGCAGCATCCGATCGATGACCAAAACCGCGGCGCCCGAGCGCGCCGCTCCCAGCGCCTCGTCCACGGTCTCCGAAAGCAGTACCGGATGGCCGCTCGCCTGCAATTCGAGGCGAATCTCCTCGGCAAGGTCGCGCTCATCTTCGACCACCAGGATCGGAGGTCCTGCGAGGGCGTCCGTCCATCGATTGGCCGTCCTCGGTCCGCCTTCAAACGACAATATGCTCATGGCTTTGTTCCAAGGCGTCATACCCCGAGGCGGATCGCTTTGCGCCCAAAAATGGCGCCATGATGGTCGTTGGCGGGGCGCAAGTCCGATGGGACGCCTTCTCGGCAACGCCGGGCCGGGCGCGCTCGGACGCACGGAACGAGGGGCCTTCATGCGGTCGAGTTCAATTAAAAAATTATTTTGTCGCCGCCGCCGATTTGTCGCCGCACGGCAAGATATCCAAACATGGGCGCTCTCGCGTCGCTGGTTCATTCGGCTAAGTATGGTGCAAATCCGGGTTTTGCGCGCGGTCCGGGGGCGCTGACCAGCCGCCGCAGAGGGCAGGCGACCTGCTGGCGCGTGTGGAGCGCGATCTCCAGACGCTCGGCGTCGAGCGCGGCGCTTTGCGCCGTGACCACGTCGAGATACTACGACGCGCCGTTGCGATAAATAAGACAGACCGGGCGTTCAAGGCCGCGAGTAGGCCGAATATCGCGGATTTAGCGATGCGAACACGACGAACGAATAGGGTCGTTGAAACGCGATCCGGACGGTCCACATTTCAGTGAACTCCCTCGGGAGCGCGAATTAGGTACCGCGCGGCGGCGATCGCGGCGGGCTGGACCGGCCGAAGCGGAGGAATGGTCGCGCCGGGTTGCCAGCCCCCGCCGAGCGCCTTGTAGAGGCCGACCAGAGACTCTGCCTCGATCTGTTGGGCCGAGACATATTGCTGCTGGAGGTCGAACAGCTGGCGCTCCGCGTCCAAAACGTTCAGGTAGTCGGTCAAGCCGTCTTTATAGCCGTCGGTGGCGAGTTGGGTGGACAGACGGGCGGCGGTCAGCGCGCGATCGAGGTTGCGCAGACTTTCCTGCTGCGCTCGATAGGAAACCGTCGCGTCGTCGACTTGTTGCACCGCGGTCAGGATCGATTGCTTGTAGGCGGCCAGTTGTTCGCGCGTCGTCAGATCCGCGATCTCGATCTGGGCGTCGAGCGCCCCGAAATCGAGGAGGGGCCA
>JBAUXQ010000712.1:0-8178 GCA_049584355.1 Roseiarcus sp.
TCGGTCTTCCCCGTCTATGCTGGCTCCCTCGCGCCTCGCGGCGGTCGGAAATTAAGCGTTTCCCCCGAAGGGTTTACGCGCCGGCAGTCTCGGACAGGACACAGCCGGATGAGACGCAAAGGTTACCCCTTCCGTCCTCCGGCCTATCCGCCGCTCCCACTTCAATCATCCGTCACCGGTTTGATCTTCGCAGGGCGGTAGCCATGTTTGATCATTCGGGGTCGTATCGCGCCGTCAACCCCGACCGGGTTCCATAGCGCTTTCGGCGCGCGCGAGCAAGGGGCTATGAAATTTTTTTGCGCCGCAATGAGCGCCGATCAACAGCTTTTGAATGTCCCGGCCTCGGCAGCTGAACGGGCGACCGACGAGGCCGAGACCCGCCGTACAGAACGAAGAAGCGGCGCGGCGCGCCGCTTATCGTCTCATTTCGAGGTTGTGCGCAGTGTGGCGGCCGCCGCCACGCTTCTCTTGCGAGCGCTTCGATATCCGGCGTACCCGATGCCGGCGAACCCGATCAGCATCATCGCCCAGGTGGAAGGCTCAGGAACCGGAGTTATGCCTGCGGTAGCGAACAAGCCGTTTGTATGGGTGTCATAGAACTGAGTTATTGGAGTGCCGTTACCATCGTCGCCTGTGATCCGGTCGTCGAACAACAGATCGAAAACATAGATCTGCCCGGCGGCCAAAGTTCCACTCCCTATCGTCACGCTCGTTGCATCGGTTGGCAGGGCGTCGCTAAACACCGTCGTTCCGGTGCTTAGGTCGGTGATCGAAAAAAAGATAGCGTTCGCGCCCTCAGTCGCATTTTGGCTGACCTCCATCATATTGAAGTCCACGGTAAGCGGGTCAGAGGGATTCATGCCTTGGAGAGCGTTATATGAAGCGGCCGTTAGTTCCGGCGTATTGGAATATGCGTCGCCGTCGTAGTGAATATTGGCAAAGGCGGGTCCCATATTGCCGCCGGTCAGAGCAAATTCATAGCCACCGGTCGGAAAGTCCATTTGTAATTCCGGAAACGAAACGTCCCCAACCGCAAATTCCCACGCGCCGTCGGCTGGCGTATAAGTAAGTGTTTGGGGTGTTCCGGGACCCGAGTAGCTCAAAGTCCCTCCGGCGAAGTCGGCTGGACTATTAACGTACGCGCGGGCGGAGAAGAAGCCGCCTGTAGATTGAACGTCGGTCGGGCCGAACTGCTGGAAGGTCGGGTTGATGCCGACGTCGGCTTCCGTCACCTGCGCGCGTGCAATCCCCGCAGTGGCGATAAGCCCGGCCACAGCCAGACCGATCGCATGGATAAGTCCACGATTCAATTGCATGAGTTCCCCCTGAGGCGGGCCAACCTCCCAGCCCGCCTTCGAGGCCCACAATTCCGAAGAGCGGCGGTAGCAGGGATGATCCTCTTACGCATGGACAATTAAGTCAATTCGAAAGCGGTTTTGAAACCAACGAAGATTCCACACTTAGCGAAATCGTGATCGCGTTCCCCGCGGCCCTGACCTAGAAGCATCTTTGGCCGGAGTCCGACCGCCCGGCTCGATCAGGGAGGAACCCTTCGATGAAGGAGATCGACCGCCGCCGAATGATGGGCGGAATTCTGTTCGGGGCCGCTGCTGCCGGGCTCGCGCTCGCGCCGGCCTCGGCGACCGCGATGCCGCTCGACGATCGGCTTCCCGCCGCTCTCGACGACTGGGTCGAGAAGGCTCAGGCGGTGATCGTCCGGTCGGATCTGCCGCGTCGCGGCAGTCGGCGCCCGCGGCACCGCGTCTGGCGTTGCTGGTGGAATCGAGGCCGCCGCATCTGCGGTTGGCGCTGGGTCTAATTTAACAAACTAGCCTTGTATGTACGAAGCGGGGCGGCGTTCCTGCGTCGCAGGCGTTGCAGAAAAACGCGCTTAACCTATTCAAAAGCTTCAGTCGCGCGCAAAACCGCCCCTCTTGTTCGAGACACCCAGCGGAAGAACGAGACGGCCTTCCGCCGCCAGCCGTCCTTGGGCCACGGGTCCGCCGCGCGCTCCCACAAAAATTATTGCCCCCCGCCTCAAGACTGCGCTTGAAGTCTCGCCGCGACCGCGGGATCTAGGCGCGTCATCCGATTGCGCCGTTCCGCCGGGATCATCCATGCAAACGAGAGCCGCCGTCTGCCGCACGTTCGGCAAGCCGTTGACCGTCGAGACGGTCGAGCTCGCCGACCCGGGCCCTGGCGAGGTCCTCATCAAGACAGCGGCCTGCGCGATCTGCCACAGCGACATCTTCTATGTCGACGGCGCGTGGGGCGGCGAACTGCCGGCGGTCTATGGCCACGAGGCAGCGGGGGTGGTCGAGGCGGTCGGCGCGGGCGTCACTCGCCTGAAAGTCGGCGACCATGTCGTCGCGACGCTGATCCGCAATTGCGGCTACTGCCCCGCCTGCACCGAAGGCGCGCCCGTCTTCTGCGAGGAGGTGTTCCCGCTCGACCGCAACACCCCGCTCCACGACGGCGCCGGCAAGCCGATCGTGCACGGCCTGCGCACGGGCGCGTTCGCCGAGCACATGGTCGTTGACCAGTCGCAGGCGGTGGCGATCCCGAAAGATGTGCCCCTCGACAGCGCCTCGCTCATCGCCTGCGGCGTGCTGACGGGGATGGGCGCGGTCGTCAACACCGCCGGCGTCAAGGCGGGCTCCAGCGTCGTCGTCATCGGCTGCGGCGGCGTCGGCCTCAATTCCATCCAGGGCGCCCGGCTCGCCGGCGCTTCCCCGATCATCGCCGTCGACATCGAGCCCGGCAAGCTCGCCGCCGCGCGCGAATTCGGCGCGACGGAGACCATCAACGCGAAGGGCGAGGACGTCGCCGAGCGGGTCAAGGCGCTGACCGGGGGACGCAAGGCGGATTGGGTGTTCGTCACTGTCGGCGTCAAGGGCGCGGCGGAACAGGGCGCTTCGCTGATGAAGCGCAACGGCGCGACCGTTCTGGTCGGCATGCCGCCCTCGGGGGTCACAGCGAGCATCGATCCCGGGTATCTCGCCGCCGACGGGCAAAGGATCCTCGGCTCCAAGATGGGCTCGGCCCGCCCGATCATCGACGTGCCGATGATCGTCAAGCTCTATCGCGAGGGGCGCCTCAAGCTCGACCAACTGATCAGCGGACGCTATCGGCTGGAGTCCATCAACGACGCCGTCGCCTCCTCGCGCTCCGGCGCGGCGCTGAGGAACGTGATCGTGTTTTGAAGGGGAGGCTACTTTGACGCTCGAAAGGCCCTCATCCGTCATGGCCGGGCGTGTCCCGGCCATCCACGCGGTTCAACCGCCGCATGCTTACGGCTTTTGCGCCCGGTCCGTCTCGATTGCCGATAGCTGCGTGGACAAAGGCGTGGGTGGCCGGGACAAGCCCGGCCATGACGGCAGTATGCAGTCCCGGCCCGCCAGCGCTTCCAAACGCCAATGAAAATCGCCGAGCTCAAGACCTTCGTCGTCGGCAATCCGCCACCCGCGTTCGGCGGCCGCTATTTTCTGTTCCTCAAGCTCAAGACTGCTTGCGGGATTGAGGGCGTCGGCGAGGTCTATGCGGCGAGCTTCGCCCCGAAGGCGATCGTGGCGATGATCGGGGACGTGTTCGAGCGTCATGTCGAAGGGGCCGACCCGTTCCGCATCGAAGCCTTATGGCGCAACATCTACGGCCGCGGCTATTCGGGACGACCCGATATTTCGCTGATGGGGGTGCTGTCGGGAATCGAGATGGCGCTGTGGGACATCGTCGGCAAGGCAGTCGAGAGGCCCGTCTACGCGCTGCTCGGCGGCAAGGTCCACGAGCGGCTGCGCAGCTATACCTACCTCTATCCCGACGAGCCCGGCTCGCACGCCTATTCCGACAGCCCGGTCTACTCGAATCCGCACGCCGCCGCGGAACGTGCGCTCAAGTACATGGCGCAAGGCTTCACCGCGGTGAAGCTCGATCCGGCCGGGCCCTATTCGACCTTCGATCCGCGTCAGCCGAGCCTCGAGCGGCTCGAGCTTTGCGAAGCCTTCTGCAAAACTCTGCGTGAGGCGGTCGGGACCAAATGCGATCTCCTGTTCGGGACCCACGGCCAGTTCACCGTCTCCGGCGCGCTCAGGATGGCCCGGCGAATCGAGCCCTACGAGCCCTTATGGTTCGAGGAGCCGACGCCCCCCGAGGCGCCGGAGGAGATGGCGAAGGTCGCGGCGCAGTGCCGGATGCCGATCGCGACCGGCGAGCGGCTCACGACAAAGTACGAATTCGCCCGCGTGCTCGAAACCGGCGCCGCCTCGATCCTGCAGATGAACCTCGGCCGGGTCGGCGGCATCCTGGAGGCGAAGAAGATCGCGGCGATGGCGGAAGCGCACTACGCACAGATCGCGCCGCACCTCTATTGCGGGCCGGTCGTCGGCGCGGCCAACATCCAGCTCGCTGCGTGCAGCCCGAATTTCCTCATCCTCGAGAGCATCGAGCGATGGGACGGCTTCCACGCCAAAATCCTCAAAAAGCCGATCCGCTGGGAGGATGGCTGGATCATCCCGCCCGAAGAGCCCGGCCTCGGGGTCGAGCTTAACGAAGAAGTCGCCCTCGCCCACCCGTGGGAGGGCAGCGATTTGCATCTCGTGCCGAGGTTCGCGCCAGTCTGGCCGCCGGGGTAGAGCGCGTTTCCAACGCCAAACCCAAAGCAGCCAATGCCTTTAAAATGAGTTGATGACGGCCGCGTTGTCGTCTGAGCCGTGCTCTACCGGTCTTTGGGTCCGCAGATAGTCCTCACCGCGTCGTCGATGATCGGCAGGATCTCGGCCTTCGGGATCCGGGCGCGGGCGCGGATCGACAACGTGTGGATGGTCGCCGAGGCCATGCGCGCGAGAGCGCGCGGGTCGGCGCCGGCCGGCAATTCGCCCGCCGCCCGCGCTTCGGCGAACAGTCGCCCGAACCCGCGATCGGTGTTGTCGACCGCCTCGGCGACGAGAGCGCGGATTTCCGGGTCGGCGACTGCGTCCGAGGAGGCGCTGAGCACCGTGAAGCAGCCGCGCGGCCCCTCTTCGCCGCTGAGATAAAGCTCGAGCGCGGCGACGAGGATGCGCTTGAGCTTCGCCCGCAGCGGCGCACGCGCCTGAAACAGCGGCGCGAATGTCTCGTTCACGCGCTTGCGGTACTGCCGATAAGCCTGAAGATAGAGCGCCCGCTTGTCGCCGAAGGCGCCGTACAGGCTCGGACGATTCAAGCCCGTCGCCGCGCTGAGCGCGTCAAGAGAGGTGGCGGCGAATCCGTCCTGCCAGAAGACGTCCATCGCCTGGTTCAGGGCCGTCTCGGGCTCGAAGGCTCGCGGACGCCCGCGCCGCCGCGCGGCAGGAGACGGCGTCGTGCGCATTGTTTTTTGTACCATTTCGAATAAAACTCTTGACGACGACAATTATATGCGAAAGAGTACATAAATTGCAATGGAGGACCCCATGGACCTGTTTTTTGCCCCGCTCGCCTGTTCGATGTCGGCTCGCATCGCGCTCACCGAAGCGGGCGCTGCGGTCAATCTCGTCGAGGTCGACACCCACGCCCGGCGCGTGCTGGCGACCGGCGAGGATTATCGCGCTGTCAACCCGCTCGGTTATGTGCCGGCGCTGCGGCTCGACGATGGAACGGTGCTGACCGAGAACGCCGCCATCCTCCAGTTCATCGCTGACGAGCATCCAGCCGCCGGGCTTGCGCCGCCGAAGTCGGATACTCTCGCGCGGGCGAAGTTGCGCCAGTGGCTGAGCTTCATCGGGACCGAGTTGCACAAGGGTCTGATGCTGCCGCTGCTCGGCCGCGAGACGCCGCCGGAGGTCAAGGCGTGGACACTCCGCAAGTATTCCTCGCGCCTCGCCTATCTCGACGACAAGCTCGAGGGCCGCGAATTCCTGCTCGACCGGTTCAGCGTCGCCGACGCCTATCTGGCGACGATCCTGAACTGGACCCAGGCGACGCCGGAAATCGACCTCGCCGCCTACCCGAACGTCAAAGCCTATCTCGAACGCATGCGCCAGCGCCCGAGCGTCGCCGCGGCTCTGGGGGTCGAGCTGCCGCTGTTTCGGGCCGAAATCGCGCGAAGGAAGGCGGCTTGAGGGGCCCGCTACCCCATCGGCTGCGGCAAACGAGCAGCCCGGATTCGGCGGTCTTGGGTTCCTCGCCTATCGCCGTCGCCGAGTGGTCAGCGTTGCCGCCTGAGGGGGGAGACGGAGTCAGCCCCAGTCCTCGCAACGCAGTCCCTCGACGCGGTCGAATTCGCCGCGATTCCCTGTGACGACGACCACGAGGCCTCGACTGCGCGCATGGCCGGCGATCAACACGTCGTAGCCGCCGATCGAGCGCCCGTGTCGTTCGAGCGCCGCGCGGATGTCGGCGGCATGATGAGCCGCGGCGACGTCGTAAGGCAAGACTTCGAGGCGCGACGCAAAGTTCTCGACCTCGCGGCGATTGGCGTCGGACCGAGCTGACTTTGCGGCGCCATGCAGCAATTCCGTGAGGGCGATGGTCGATATCGCCAATCTATCGGCCTCGCGATTGAAACGCTCCCGCAACTCTGGGGAGCGATGCCTCAAAACCCGAATACAAAGGTTCGTGTCGAGCAAGAAGCGAAGCACTAAAAGTCTTCGCGTTGTTGGGTCCGCGGCTGCTCGCGAGGCGGCAGGTCGATGCCGGGTGCGTCGAAGAAGTCGTCCCACACCGAATTTGCGGGCGCGATCACACGCCTGACGCCGTCGCGAATGACGCTGACGTCCTTCACGCTGTCCGGAAAGGCGACCTCCTTCGGCAAACGCACGGCTTGCGAACGATTGGATTTGAACAGCCTGGTGCGCGCCATGACCTGAATCCTCACCAATGAAGGTAGCCCGTGATTGGGATATGTCAACGGGATATGTCAGGATCGGCGATGTGGAAAGGGCCTTCAACCTCGCGCCCCGCGCGCCGGATGAGGGCGCGATCCCAATCGGGAACCAACCGCTTCGGGTTGCGTTGACTTTGCACGACGCAGCCCAGGAGCAATGCCCATGGATATCGACCAGGAAACGACCGCGCTCATCGCCGCCAGCAAGGTTCAAGGCACGGAAGTCTATAACAGCGCAGGCGAGTCGCTGGGCTCGATCCACGACCTGATGATCGACAAGGTATCGGGGAACGTCGCCTACGCGATCATGTCGTTCGGCGGCTTTCTTGGGATCGGCAACAGCTATCATCCGCTTCCGTGGTCCCTCCTGCAATACGACACGAGCAAAGGCGGATATGTCGTCAATCTCGACAAGTCCCAATTGGAGGGAGCTCCCTCCTATGAGGTCGGCGTCGAGCCCGATTGGGACGATCCCGAATACGAAACCGAAATTCACGACTATTACGGCGTCGGCCCGTACTGGGGCGCGCCTCGATCGACTCACCCGGCTAGTCCCCTGCCCTGAGCGCGGAGCCCGGTGCAAACAAGGCTGACGCTTCGGACAGGCGGGTTCACGAGAGTTCACCCTGCCCTGTTCAGGCGAGCGGGGAGAAAGGAATGGCGGACCGTCGGGAAGTATGGCCGCTTCTGGTTTACGGTCTCTTGGTCGCAATCGCCGCGGCGCGACAAGGGAAGACCGTGGGAGCCCGCGGCAGCGCGGGCTCCGAGACCGGCGCCCATACCGCCGCCGCGCCGACCGCGGATGGGGGGACAAGCCGCGAAGCAGCGCCGGTAAGGCAGGCCGGTCCCGATAAACGGCCGCAAGAGCACTTCGAGAACGATCAGCCGATTGTTGAACAAAAGCGGCGGGCGAAGGAGCCGGGGCGGGGACGCCGCGCGGCCGCTCCGTGGCAAATTCCCTGGGCCGGCTGGAAGGACATTTTCTGGCGCGTTTACGCGACCACCAATGACAATCGTTTGCTCGCCGTCGCGGCCGGGGTTGTCTTCTATTCGCTGCTCGCGATCTTTCCGGCCGTCGCGGCGTTCGTCTCTCTGTACGGTCTCGTCGCCGACGCTTCCACGATCGACGCGCATCTCTCGCTCGCATCCGGCATCCTGCCCGGCGGCGCAGTCGACCTGCTCCACGAGCAGATCACGAAGCTCGCGGCAAAAAGCGATGGAAAGCTAAGCCTCGGATTCATCACCGGCCTCGCCCTGGCGCTCTGGAGCGCCAACGCCGGAATGAAGGCGATCATCGACGCGCTCAACGTCGTCTATGACGAGAAGGAAAAGCGAAGCTT
>JBAUXQ010000713.1:0-1709 GCA_049584355.1 Roseiarcus sp.
GTTCCAAATTTGAATCGGGATGCTGTGTCATGCGCCGCAAACTATCCGATGATCTGCGAGTGATCGATATCCGTCTATAGGTTTTGATGTTAACATGCTGGCGACAAAATATCCGGCGGCGGGTCTATCGCAGTCGCGTGCCCTTGGCGAGCATCCGGCGCCGAACGCGCTCCCGGAGGAGCTTATCAAGGCGCGCGGCGGCGTGCTGCCCGCCTGCCTCCCCGGTCCCGACATGTACGACCGGGAGCCCCAGCGCTGAGGCGGCAGGCGGCGGGGCGTGTCAAAATCCGCTAGTTGAGGACCCGCATGATGCGGCCCGAGCCTGGATCGACTTGGACGCGATGACCGTCGACGATGGCGGCGCCCATTCCCCCCCATTGCTGCGTCACGGGCGTGTTATGCGGTACGACTTGGCCCGGCGACACCGCGCCCGCGTAGCCCGCGCGTTCCTGCGGCGGCCCCGGAGGGCGCCCATATGGCTGCGTCCCAAGGGAAGCCCCTGGTTGCGATGTCGAGGACGACTCCAGATTCGGCCCCACTTTGCCCCCGACCGGTCCATCGGCCTGCGCAAAGCCAACGGACGGGATTGCCAGCATGACCGCAATCACAGCCACATGCGAAGCGCGCATTGTACAGCTCCTCGTCACACCGCCGAAGCGATGAGAAACAACGCTCCCCTTCGCCAATAGTTCCGATCGCAGGGTGGCGAGACGTCTTCGAGGACTGCAATCGGGATTCGCGGCCACGGACCGGGGTTATCGAAAGCGGAAGACGCCGGTCTGTTTGATTTCTGAATCCTCGAGTTCGCGCGTCACCGGAACCGAATATTCGACCACGCATTCGAGCCGGTCAAGCGGGAGATAGGCGCGGCGCGGATCGCCGACGAGCACGCTCGCCCCGCGGCGCGCGAGCCCCATCAGCCATTCCGCCGCCGCCTCGGCGAAGTCCTTCTCGTAGGCGACGTCGCCCGCCAGCACGACCTCCCACCCCTCGTCGGCGCCGATCAGGTTTTCGAGGCGGGGCGCGACCGTTACCCCGTTCTCGGCGGCGTTGGCTTCGATCGCGGCGACGGCGAAAGCGTCGATGTCGCTGGCCTCGACCGCCGCCGCGCCTCTCAAGGCGGCGGCGATTGCAACGAGCCCGGAGCCGGAGGCGAAATCGAGCGCGCGCTTAGACCTGACCAGAGCCGGGTTGTCGAGCACGTAACGCGCGAGCGCCTGGCCGCCCGCCCAGGCGAAGGCCCAGAACGGCGGCGGCAGCCCCATTGCGCCGAGCTCCTCCTCGGTCTTTTGCCAGAGGGGCACGGCTTCGTCCGCGAGCCAAAGCCTGATCTCAGGCGTCAGCGGCGGCGCGATGAGGCGGGTGTTGGCGAGGATGAAGTCGCGTTTGGCGTTTGGCGGCGAGCCGGTCGGCTGACCGCTTCGGATCAGCGGCGATGGAGCGCCCCCTCCACCGTCCTTCGGACGGTCCCTCTCCCCCGCTTCGCAGGGGAGGAAAAGGTCGGCCTGCGGCCCCTTATACTCCCCCATGGAGCGCAGCGTAATGGGGGAGGGGAACCGCCCGAAGGGCGGTGGACGGGGCGCGCGCAAAGCTCACACCCGCCAGCGCAGCGCGGAAACGAGCGCGAACAGGCGCCGGGCGGTGGCCTGGTCGATCTCGACCTTGCCGGCGAGCCTCTGGGCCATGAGATCGGCGCCTTCGTTGTGGAG
>JBAUXQ010000714.1:0-2766 GCA_049584355.1 Roseiarcus sp.
ACCCCGAGCGCCAGAAGCCAGAAACTTCCCCCCGCGATCGCTGCAAGCGCGACGACATTGTCGAGGCTCATCGCCGCGTCCGCCAGCATGATGACCGCCGCGGCGGTGACGAAATCGCCCCTGCCGACGGTCCCGGCGGCCGCAAGACGATCGTCGCCGCCGCTCCGGGCGCGCACGTTGAGGGCGATGACGATCAGCGTCCAGGCGGCGACGAGTTTGACCAACGGCACGTCGAGAAGCGCGTTGGCGAACGCGAGCATTCCGAGCCTGAGCGCAATCGCGCCGACCGCGCCCAGGATCACCGCGCGGCGCGTTTCCTCGACCGGCAGCTTTGAACAGGCGAGCGCGATCACGACGGCGTTGTCGGCGCCGAGCAGGAGATCGACGCAGAGGATCTGCAGAAGAAGGAAGAGCCAGGAGGCGCCGTCGATCACGTCGCTCGGCCGCTATGACGCTATCTGTCGGCGAACAGCTCGCCCCTTCCACCATCCTTCGGATGGTCCCCCTCCCCCGATTCTCGGGGGAGGAAGGCGCCGCCTTTCCTCCCACGCGGAGCGGGGGAGGGGGACCGCGCGAGAGCGCGGTGGAGGGGGCAGACGCCAAGAGGTTATGCGACAAGCGCTCAAGGCTTCGCGCCCTCCGCGACCGGCGCCGATGCAGCATCAAGCCTGGGGCCGGATTTGAGGACCTGAATGAAATCGGCGTCCGGGCTCACGACCATGGTCGGCGCGGAATTGGCGAGCGCGTTGCGGTAGGTCTGCAGCGAGCGGTAGAAGGAATAGAATTGCGGGTCTTGCGAGAAGGCGGCGGCGAGCGCCTGGTTGGCCTTGGCGTCGCCATCGCCGCGCGCGATCGCCGCGTCGCGGTGAGCCTCCGAGAGGATGACGGTGCGATCGTGGTCGGCGCGGGCCTCGATTTGCTGCGCCCATTCGAAGCCCTGCGCCCTGAGCTCCTTCGCCTCACGCTGCCGTTCCGATTTCATCCGGTCGTAGATCGCCTGACTGGTCTCGAACGGCAGATCGGAGCGATCGAACCTCACCTCGTCGACCTTGACGCCGAGCGGCTCGGCCTTGGCTGCGACTTCGCCCTTGATCACGTCGAGGATGTGGCCGCGCTCCTCGGTCAACAGCGCCCGGAGCGGAACCTGCCCGAGCTCACGCCGCGCCGACGAGCTGACGAGTTGGGCAAGCTGCGCGTTCGCCGTCTCGCTCGTGCGCAACGCCTGGTAGAAGCGCAGCGGATCGACGATGCGATAGCGCGCGTAAGGCTGCACTTCGAGCCGCTTCTCGTCGCCCATGATCACTTGCTCGAGCGGCGGCTCGAGCAGGAGCGAGCGCGTCGATGTGACATAGACGCTGTCGATGAACGGCGCCTTGAAACTGAGGCCCGGCTTGTCGACGACGCCGATCGGCGCGCCGAGCCGGACAACGAGACCCTGTTCGCCCTCGTTGATGACATAGATCGACGAGGCGGCGACGGTGAGTGCGAGCGCGGCGAGGCCGAGCGCGATCAGCAGCGCGCGGCTCTTCACTTCGCCGCTCCCGGCGGTGGGGGTGCGGGAGCCGGCGCCAATGGCGTCATCTCCGACATCGGCAGATAGGGAACGATGCTCGACACGCCCCTGCCGGAAGCGTCGACGATGACCTTCGACGACTTCTTCAAGAGCTCATCGACGCTGTCCATGTAAAGGCGCCGCGCGGTGACGTCTCTCGCCGCCTCGTAGCTTCTCAAGAGCGGCACGAATGCGTCGGCGTCGCCTTGCGCGAGATTGACCACCTGCACCTTGTAGGCTTCGGCTTCCTGGCGAATCCGCTCGGCGTCGCCGCGCGCACGCGGCAGGATGTCATTGGCGTAGGCCTCGGCCTCGTTGCGCGCCCGCTCCTGGTCGGCGCGCGCGCGCTGGACGTCGTTGAACGCGTCGATGACCGCAAGCGGCGGCTCGACCCGCTGCAACTGCACCTGCGTGATCTCGACCCCGGCCTGGTCGTCGTCGAGCAGCCTCTGCAACAGGGCCTGGGTCTCGTCGGCGATCTGCTGGCGCTTGTTCGACATCGCCGCCTGGATCGGCGTGCGGCTGATGACGTCGCGCAGCGCGCCCTCGGCGGCGATCCTGACCGCCAGTTCCGGATTGTCGACCTTGAACAGGAACTGACCGGGGTCGCGGATTTTCCAGAACACGGCCCCGTCCGCCTCGACGATGTTCTCATCTCCGGTGAGCATCTGCCGGGCGCGGCCGCTCTGGGCGTCGTTGAGAGCGGTCGTCGAGCCCACGCCAAGCTGCATCTGGTTGATCTGGGTCACCTTCGGCAGGAGCACGGTTTCGATCGGGTAGGGCAGATGGACGTGGAGGCCGGGCTCGGTGGTCGCGACCCATTGGCCGAAGCGCAGCACGACGCCCTTTTCGTCCGGCTGAACGCGATAGAGCGAGGTCGTGAGCCAGGCGAGGAGGACGAGTCCGGTCAGGGCGACGATGCCGCGCCGGCCGAGGCGGGGCAGACGGAAGAAATCGCCAACACTGGCGCGAAGGGCGCCCGACAGATCAAGCGGCGCCGCCGGCAAGCCGTGTTCGCGCGCCTCCTCGCTCACATGAGCAACCTTTCGATTCGCGCCGGAATTGCGCGCGCGTCAGTCCTGTCCAACGGCCAAACTCTCCTCGAGCATCATGCGGGCGCGCGCGCGCAGTTTTTCGCTCTCGCTCTTGAGCTGGCCGCAGGCGGCCAGAATGTCGCGGCCCCTCGGCGTGCGCACCGGGCTCGCGTAGCCGGC
>JBAUXQ010000715.1:0-4950 GCA_049584355.1 Roseiarcus sp.
GTTTCTATCCACTAGAAGAAAAGACCGTGGAGCGTGCGCCAAAGTTTGGGCGGACGTCGAGCCTCCGCTCAAAAAAAACGGAAGCAAACTACATTCGCACCGTAATGGCCTTGCGGCGCTTCAGAGATCCTTTTGAGGAAGAGGCTTTTCAAGACAATCGGCGCTGCGGGACCTGTGCCAACGATCGTATTGAACGGTTACTGTCCACGTGCATTCCAATCCGAGCACAACTGGAACGTCCCTTTTTAGACCTTTATCGGATTTTTTCAGCTGCCACCCAAACGGAGCCGCAGCAGGCCACGGAGGGAGATCATCGCATTCGCAATTAGGGTCGGTCTCGCAGGCGCACTCTTTTTTCTGTTTGCTCACGTCACTGTCAACTTTTGTTTTCGCCTGGGTTTCCGCGGACGCCTGACTTTTTCTACAAGCCTGCGTGTCTGGGAAGGGCACGGAATTTATAACTTTCGCGTTTCGTGCCTGGTATTCAGTTTCCTTGCAAACTAGGTCTTGGCAGCTCATCGCGTGTCTCCCCTCTGTTTTTGTTTTATTACGAATGTTATCGTCATCATCGCTTGATCAACTTGTTCGGTGCTTCAGCTTGCTCCCATTGGGTTGCACAGGCAAGCGCTGTCTGAGGGCGTCTGGTGCAGGATTTCGCGGCCCGGCAGATTGTTCCTTCGATTCCTATTGGAGCGGCGTTCGCGCTGAGCGTGGCATTCCCGGTTCAACCGCGCCAGACGCAAGGTCTGGGCGGATTGTCGACTTTCGGACAAGCCATTGAAATGACTCACGCGGTCCAGGCTCTTCGGTTTGAATCTATCCACTAGTTTATGCTGTCACTGGTATATTTTCCAATCCTGCAATGGACCTGCTACGAACCACGCGATGGAGAACAAGATGGCGCGCGTCTTCATTACCGGTTCGTCCGACGGCCTTGGCTTGATGGTCGGCCAGCTTCTCGCCGATCAGGGCCATCGGGCCGTTTTGCATGCGCGCAACGAGGCGCGCGCCGCGGACGCCAGGAAGGCCCTGCCCAAGGCCGAAGCCGTCGTCGTCGGCGATCTTTCCACCATCGCCGCCGCCAAGGACGTCGCGAGGCAGGTCAACGCGCTCGGCGCTTTCGATGCGATCATTCACAATGCCGCCGTCGGCTTCCAGGAAGGTCATCGCGTCACCGCCGACGGCTTGCCGCATGTGTTCGCCATCAACACCCTTGCCCCCTATATCCTCACTGCGCTGATCGAAAGGCCGAAGCGCCTCGTCTATCCGAGCTCGGGCATGCATGATCGCGCGAGCGGGCGCCTCGACGACATCCTGTGGCGCAAGCGGCGCTGGGACGGATCGTCGGCCTACGCCGAGAGCAAGCTGCACGACGTCCTGCTGGCTTTCGCCGTCGCCCGCCTCTCGCCCGATGTGCTGTCGAACGCGCTGACGCCCGGCCGGGTGGCGACCAAGATGGGCGGGGCGGGCGCGCCGGACGACATCGCTCAGGCGCATCTCACGCAGGCGTGGCTTGCGACCAGCGATGAACCCGCCGCGCGGACGAGCGGCGGCTATTTCTATCATCTCAAGCGGCGCGAGCCGAACCCCGAGACCCGCGACGTCGCCTTGCAGGACAGGCTCCTCGACATCTGCCGGGAGATTTCCGGGGTCGACCTTCCCAAGCCTTGAGTTTGCGGAACGGCCTTCAAAGAATTGCGCCAAACCGATAAGGGCTGAGCCGATCGGCTCCGTTAGAGCGGCGCGATTGTTCTGTCATTCCCGCGCAAGCGGGAATCTAGCGTCTCGTCAAAGCGTTGCTGATGGCCGCCTTCGCGGGCATGACACGAATGGCGCCGGATGATTGCATATCGAACTGGTGTTGCGGGCGGGCAGACGGACAGCGGGGGATCGCGATGTTGGAATCCGACAAGGTGTTCGCCGGCTCGATTCCGGAAAACTATGACCGCTATATCGTGCCGCTGATTTTCGAGCGGTTCGCCGCGGATCTGGCCCAACGAGCGGCGTCATTGTCGCCAGGCGCCGTGTTGGAGATCGCCGCGGGCACCGGGGCTGTCACCCGCGCCTTGGCGCCGAAACTGTCCCCGGACGCGCGCTATGTCGTCACCGACCTCAACCCGACGATGCTCGACTACGCCGCTTCGCGGCAGGCTCCTGACAGTCGTATCGAATGGCGCCAGGCGGATGCTCTGGCGCTGCCGTTTGAAAACGCGGCGTTCGATCTCGTTTGTTGTCAGTTCGGCGCGATGTTCTTTCCCGACCGCTTATTGGCCTATCGCGAAGCAAAGCGAGTCCTGAAGCCTGGAGGACATTTTTTGTTCAACATATGGGACCGCATCGAGGAGAATGTGTTTGCGGACGACGTGACGAATGCTCTCGCAAAGTTTTTTCCCGACGATCCGCCACGCTTTCTGGCGCGCACGCCGCACGGCTACCACGATACGGCGCTGATCCGCAGCGAGCTTAAGGACGCAGGCTTCTCCCGCGTCGCGATCGAGACGAAAGCTGAACGAAGCTCGGCATCCTCGCCGCGTCTTGCGGCCATTGCCTATTGTCAGGGAACTCCTCTTCGCAACGAAATCTTGGCCAGAGACGCGGGAAAACTGGAAGCTGCAATCGACTGCGCCGCGTCCGCGATTGCCGACAAACATGGAAACGGCGCGGTCGCCGCCAAAATTCAGGCGCACGTAGTTCTGGCTGCAGTCTAGTAGAGCAGATTGTGTTTAGGTTCGCGCTCGGCTCAAGCGCGGCGACGCGGTCAGCGACCGTGTCCAATTGATGAAAGCTCGCGCTCGGTGGGCCGCGTTAGCGCATGCGTGCGATTCCGGTATGGTGCGTAGAGCTGAAGCCGTTTGACATCAGCTCATTGTATAAACGATCCGTCTCTTCCTGCTGGCTCCGCGAGAATTCGCCGCCCACCTCGCCCCGGGTCGGCTGGTGTTTCACCCCGTTCTGAATCGGCCAGTCCTCCCCATGGACCGGCGGGGAATTCTGGGCGATCGCCTGCTGCGCCAGGCACGAGAGCGCCCCGACCAGCGCAAAGACGATAAGCCGTTGGTATGACATCGGGCGACTCCTCGATCCGGGTCGAGCAGCAATACCATGGTGACTTCGGGCCGACTTTGAATGATGGAAAATGTTGGGGCAAGTTCAGCCCTGCGCGAGCTTCAGCGGCCCCTCGATCGCCGCGGGCGGATGGAACTGGATGAACACCATGGACGGCGCTGATGCGGTCTGGCCCGATCTCCCCTATGCGGCATGGCGCGAGACGCTAGCAACCTTGCTTCTCTGGACCCAGATCGTCGGCAAGATCCGGCTGACGTTGACCCCCTGGCTCAACCATAGCTGGCAGGCGCCGCTTTATGTGACCGCCCGGGGACTCGGCACGTCGCCGATCCCGATCGGCACGGAGATTTTCGAGATCGAGTTCGATTTTGTCGGCCAGCGGCTCGCAGTTCGGACCAGCCGAGGCGCCGAACGATCCCTGCCGCTCCGGCCGCAATCGGTCGCCGATTTTTATCACGCGACAATCGATCTCCTCGACAGCGTGGGCGTTGCGGTGGCGATCAAACAGACGCCGAACGAAGTCCCGAACCCGATTCGCTTTTCCGAGGACCGGATCCACGCGTCTTATGACGCAGCCGCCGCCCATCGCTTCTGGCGCGCGCTCGTTCAAGCGGATCGCGTCTTCAAGCTCTTCCGCAGCGGCTTCCTCGGCAAGGCGAGTCCGGTCCATTTCTTTTGGGGCAGCTTCGATCTCGCGGTGACCCGGTTCTCCGGGCGCCGCGCGCCGCTCCATCCGGGCGGCGTGCCTGGGTTGCCGGACGCGGTCGTGCGCGAAGCCTATTCGCACGAAGTGAGCAGCGCCGGGTTCTGGCCGGGCGCCGAGGCCTTTCCGCGCGCGGCCTTCTACTCCTACGCCTATCCCCAACCGGCTGGTTTTCGCGACCGACCGGTCGCGCCCGGCTCCTATTTCGATACGACGCTCGGAGAGTTCATCCTGCCGTACGACACGGTCGCGCAGGCGCGGCAGCCGGACGCCTTGCTGCTCGACTTCCTGTCGACGACCTATGTCGCCGCAGCCGAGACCGGCGGCTGGGACCGCGCCGATCTGGAATGCCCGCTCGGGGTTCCGGGACGGGTCCGCCCGATATAGGAGGGAACAGATGGTGGCCTGGGACCGGGTAACTCGCGCCGACGTGGTGCGCGCGATCAAAGAGTACGACCGACTGGGGCCGGAGCGGTTCCTCTCTGAGCGTGGCTTCGCCCCGACAACGACTTATGAGCTGGCGTGGGAAGAACACTGTTACCCGCCGAAAGCAATCCTGGGCGCGGCGTATGAGTTCGCTACGGGCGAGCGGCTTGGCTCCAGTGACTTCGAGGGCGGGAAGACCGGCGCCGTCAGGGTGCTCGGGCAGCTCGGATTCACCGTCCAGGAGAAGCGACGACCGGCCAGGAAAAGCGCAACCTGAATTTGACCCTCGCCTCCTGCGGAGGCAGTTTCCTGGGGCATATCCGGCCGCGATTTTTGTAAATCCTAGGAACGACCGCGTCTGTCGCCTGGCGGACGTCGGCCGCGCCGTCGAGCAGCATCGCCGCTAAAGCCTGCCGCATTTCGGTAGAATCGATGGCGTTAGCGCACCCGCCCCCCTCTTGTGGGGGCGGGCCGGGGTGGGGGGTCGCCCTGACCGGGGAGATTATCGAATGCGCCGCCGCTCGCTTGTCTCGCAGGACGGCGCGACCCCCTCCTTGGTCCTCCCCCATTGTGGGCTACGAGATTCACACATTTCGGAGGCTCCAGCCATGCTTGATGGCGTGGAACTGGTGAGGCCTCTGAGCATGACGATTGGGCCTGGTTTGCCGTAGTAGCCGGTCCAGCCGCCGAGCCTTGCGAAGACCCATGCGGCGAAGGCGAGCGAGCCGGGAGGGTGCGGGTTCTTCTGCTTGGCG
>JBAUXQ010000716.1:0-4302 GCA_049584355.1 Roseiarcus sp.
CGTCTAGCTTGCCGGTCGTGTGCCATCCGGCGCGGTCGAGCAGCAGCACGGCGTGGGCGCCCACAGCAACATTGCGCGAGATTTCGTCGAGGTGAAGCTGCATCATGTCGGTGTCTGCGTAGGGCAGCGCCAGCGCCGCTCCGACGCCTCGGGCTGGACAGATCGCGCCGAACAGATAGTCGTAACGCTGGTCGGCGGGCTGCCTTGGCCGCGTTCCGCGTCTGGCCCATTGCCGGACAAGGCCGTTCTTCTGGCCGATCCGAGCTTCATCCTGGAACCAGATTTCGACCGGCGTCGTCTCGGGCAGCCCTTCGAGATGAGCTTTCAGCGCGCGTGGAAAGTTTTTTTGAACGCTTCGACAATCCGTTCGTCCTGAGCCGGATGACGGGGCCGCGCGCTGATGTGCGAGAAGCCGAGCTTCTTCAAAAGCTTTCCGACATAGCGCGGATGAAAGTCGACGCCGAACCGCTCGGCGATGACGCGCTTGAGATCGATCCGTCGCCAGCGGACAACGCCGTCCTTCTCACGATCGGGGCCGGCCTCGACGATCCTGGCGAATTCAGCCCTCTGCTCGGTCGACAGGCGCGACTTCGGACCCTCGGTCCAGTTGTCGAGGAGCCCGTCAGGGCCCGAGGCGTTGAAGCGATGAACCCAGTCGCTCAGCGTCTGCTGGTCCATCCCGCCGATCTTCGCCGCTGCGCCGCGATCCATCCCGTCTCGAACCGCAGCCAGCGAAAGAAGCCGCCGGCTCTGATTGACGTCCTTCGACCGGCGGGCGAGCGCCCGAAGCGCCTCCGCCGCATAGTCTTCCCGCAATCTCACCGCTGCTGGCATGGCGCGAATCTCCTCGCGCCAAATGAGTCACAAATCCCGATTCGTGGGAATCCCAATCATGAGTCAGCCGATGGGGCCTTTGGTATGACATACGCGTTCGACGACCGGGACGACGGTGGCACGCATTTCGAGTTCCGCGCCGCTAAGCCGAAGCCGAAGGACCTGCCGTTCTTCGAGCAAGTCTGGCCGGCGGTGGTACAGAATTACGCCGTTGGCTTAGAGATTCTGCGATCGATGCTGGAAGAATGGACGGCGGATTCGACCGCGGTGGACGAACCAACCCTGCCCATTTCACGCGGCCGCTTCCTTACCCACCCTCTTCACGCTCGCTAGCGGTGGAAAGCGACCTGGCTGCTCGGTCGAATTGACCTGTTTGCTTTCTCGCCCGCGAATGACCGCGAATTGCGCGAAGCGGACGGCTCGAATCGACGTTAAGCGGCCATCCCAGATCGCGACGGTGGACGTCGCAGTTATCCAGTAGCTCAACGTCCGATGGTGCCGCGGCGTAGCGTTTCGGAAGGCGACTCGTGGAACCGCGCTTTGTAGTCGGCGGCGAATCGGCTGAGCGACCCGAAGCCCTGCGCATTCGCCACCGAAGTGACCGAATCGCCGTCTTGCCCGGCTCGGGCGAGCTCGCTGCGCGCCAGATCCAGCCTCAGCGCCCTCAGATGCGCCATCGGCGTCGTGTCGCGGAAGCGGCGAAAGGCCATTTGGAGCGCTCTCCGGCTGACGCCCGCGGCGCAGGCCACGTCGGGCAGCCCGATGGCCTTGACCGCATTGTCCTCGATGAACCGCTCGGCGCGGCGCACGGAAGCCGGAGCGATCGAAGTCTCGGTGGCTTCGAACGCCCGGCTGTGATTGTGCGGCAGCCCGACCAGCAGGGCGGACGCCAGCGTCGAGGCGATTCGGTCGCGAACGAGCGGGTGATCGAGGTTCGACGATTCGTCGCGAAGATCGTCGCAAAGCATGCGGACAGCGTGCGTCAGGGTGGCGACCCTCTCCATGGCGAACGCCTGCGACTGTTCGAACTCGATCAGGTCCCTCGGGTCGCGCCCGGTCCAAGCGATCATTTCGCGCGCCAGCAGGCTCGAATCTATCCGCAGCAGGAGCTGGCGGCTTTCCGGCGACCAGCTCTTCGTAAAGGGCCGGCGCGGATTGATGACGGCGACGGAACCCGCGCGCATGTCGTAGGTTCGGCCTCCTTGCGTCAGGGTGCAACTGCCGGCCAGCGTGAACTGCACCAGATAGTAGTCCGGAATATGCGGCGCGATGACCATCACGTCGCCCCCGAACTCGAGCGCGTTGAGGTCGACCGCGCCCAGCCTGGCGCATCGATGGCGAAAATTGAGCCGATGCTCCCTCGTCAGATATGTCAACCGATGCGGCGCGAGCACGCCGGAAAGGTATTCGCGCGCGGGCTCCAAATCGCGAGCGCGAAAGATCGGATGACGCGGCAACAGGTCGGCGTCGCCCGCCCAGGCTGAATTGTTTTCGCCCGATCGAGCGGCCGCGGGCCACATCGGCATGAAGATCCTCCGAACCGCGCCACGGCGCGAAACGAGGAATGGCAATTCCGTCATTCTAACCGCTCGCCCTGCGCGAAGATACGCCGCCGCGGCAATAAGTGCGTTTCTCGGTTTCCCCTTTCGTTTCTCGGATAGAGCGCTGCCGGGGGTTCCGGCATCCTCCCGCTCGCAGTTATTGGTTCGGAGGCTGCGATGTCGGAGCGAAACGAAGCCGATGTGCTGATCGTCGGCGCGGGCCCCGTCGGGCTGACGCTGGCGATCGATCTGGCGCAGCGCGGCGTCTCGGTGGCGATTGTGGAAATGCGCGCCGCCGGGGAGCCGCCGGTCGGACGCTCCAATGTCGTCAGCGCCCGGTCGATGGAGGCGTTCCGCCGGCTGGGGACTGCGCGCGCGGTGCGCGAGGCCGGGCTGCCGGCCGACTATCCCCACGACGTAGCCATTCGCACCTCGGCTACTGGTCTCGAGCTCGGACGCGTCAAGATTCCCTGCCGCGCCGAGCGCTATACGGCGAAGGGCGGCCCGGACACCTGGTGGCCGACGCCGGAGCCCCCGCATCGCGTCAACCAGATCTTCCTCGAGCCGGTGTTGCTCGGCGCCGCCGCGGCGACGCCGCGCCTGCGCATCCTGAATGGGATGCGCGTCGACGCGATCGAGCAACGTGAGCTTCAGACCCTCGCGACGGCGACCGAATCCGCGGGGAACGCGACGACGACGATCGCCGCCCGCTATGTCGTCGGTTGCGACGGCGCCCATTCAAGAGTCCGCCGCGCGATCGGCGCCGTTTTGCAAGGCGATGCGGCGGTGCTGCAGGCCCAGACTTCGGTCATCCGGGCACCCAGCCTTTTGGCAATGATGCCGGGACCGGCCTGGGCGATCGACTGCATCAATCCACGCAATCGCGGCCTCGTTTTCGCGGTCGACGGGTGCCAGCGATGGATCGTCCACAAATTCGCCGCACCCGGTGCGACGATGTCGCCGGACCGCGAACGCAGCGTCCGCGACATCCTCGGTGTCGGCCCGTCGTTCGCCTTCGAGACGTTGAGTTCGGAGGATTGGGTCGGGCGGCGGATGCTCGCCGACCGGTTCCGCGATCGGCGTGTCTTTCTCTGCGGCGATGCGGCGCATATCTGGGTCCCTTTCGCCGCTTACGGGATGAACGCCGGGATCGCCGACGCCATGAACCTCGCCTGGATGCTGGCGGGCGTCATCAAGGGTTGGGCCGGTCCCGCTCTGCTCGACGCGTACGAAATCGAGCGGCGGCCGATCACCGACCAAGTGTCGCGCCACGCGATGAAACTCGCGACGAGATGGGAAACGCGCTACGGCCCCGTCCCCAATGCGATCGAGGAGCCCGGCCCCGAGGGCGATGCTGTTCGCGCGCGCATCGGCCGCGTGGCTGCCGAGGTCATGGCCCAGGGCATGTGCTGTGGCGGGCTCAACTTCGGCTACTTTTACGAGGGCTCGCCGATCGTCGCTTATGACGGCGAGGCCGCGCCCGCCTATGCCATGGCCGAATACACCCAGTCCACCGTTCCAGGCTGCCGCACGCCGCACTTATGGCTCAGGGATGGACGTTCGCTCTACGATGCGCTGGGGCCCGACTTCACCTTGCTCCGTCTCGATCCGGTCGTTGAGGTCGAGGGCCTCGTCGCGGCCGCGGCGCGCCGCGGCGTGCCGATGGCGGTGCTCGACGTCCACGCGGCCGACGCGGCCGAACTCTATCCACGCAAGCTTTTGCTCTCGCGCCCCGACCGGCATGTAGCATGGCGCGGCGATCGGCAGCCGGACGATCCTTTGGCGCTGATCGATCGCGTGCGCGGGGCCTTGGCCGGCGAGCCGGTTTTACAACGCGCGCAGGCTCCCACTTTCGCTCTCGATCCGTCAAGCCGACTTAGCGGGGCTCAGCTTGTTACGTGACGCCTTCGACGAGGGTCAATTCGCT
>JBAUXQ010000717.1:0-1647 GCA_049584355.1 Roseiarcus sp.
GAGCGGGCGCGGCGGCGACAGTCACTGGCGCGGGCAGCCGCTCCAGCAGCGAGAATGAGCCGAGCAGCGCCGCCGCGACGCCCAGCGTCGCCACAAAAACCACGCGCCCAAACATTGCGCCTCCGCCCGGCGCCGACGCCGGCCCAGGAAGCATCCCGCCGAGACGCGAAAATCTGGTAAATCGATGAGCGCAATCTCAGAGCATCTCGCCGGAGGTCGCCCGGCCGATGAGCGAGAGCCGCCCTCGCCATGACGAGGCCGGCGTTCATCAGGGCGGGGCGACGATTGTCGCCCGGCCGCGGCCGATGAAGTGAATGTCCAAAACCTGCCCCGCGATCGCGGCGCCGAGCCGGGCGGAGAAAGGCAACGGCGTGCAGTCGCGTATCGCCGCCATCATCGAAGCGGCAAGCGCGGAATCGTCGGCCCGGCCGCCGCTCGACCGCGCGAAGACGATCCTCGGCTCGCCTATGACGGCGCCTTCCCGCGTGAAGCTGATGCGAACCGTGACTTGATCGTCATCGTGCGCCGGGCGCCAGCATGCGGCGAGCCCTGTCGCGATGCCATGGACGCGGGTGACCGGCGACTGCGCCTCGGCCGCCTGCGCTCGCGCCCCGAGGGCCAGCAAGACGATCCCGATCGAGGCGAAGCGCCGAATCGTCTGACGTTCCTGCGTAGCGCCCTTGCCGCGGGGCCTCACAGATAGCGGTTCAGCAGGTTCTCGTAGAACTCCTGCCGGCCCGACCTGGGCTTCGGGTCAATCTTTTCCTTGGCGACCCGCGCCGCGATTTCTTCGAGCGTCGCGCCCTTCTTCAGCATCGCCTGCGCCGCGGGCTTGTCCCAGCCGGCGTAGCGCTCGGCGCGCGCTGCGTCGAACTTGCCGTCCTCGATCAGATGCGCGGCTGCGACCAGCGCTGCGGCGCAGGCGTCGATGCCGCCGATATGGCCGAGCAGCAAATCGCCCGGGTCGATCGACTGGCGCCGCACCTTCGAATCGAAATTGAAGCCGCCCGGCGCGAGGCCGCCCTGTTTGAGGATGAAATAGAGCGCCGGGACGAGCTCGGGCGCGTTATTGGGGAACTGGTCGGTGTCCCAGCCGGACTGGTAGTCGTTGCGGTTGGCGTCGATGGAACCCAGCATCCCGAGCGAGGACGCAAGCGCAATCTCATGCTCGAAGGAATGGTGAGCCAGCACCGCATGGCCGACCTCGAGATTGAGCTTGACCTCGCGCTCGAGCCCGAAGCGCTGCAGGAAGCCGAACACGGTCGCAGCGTCGTAGTCGTACTGGTGCTTGGTCGGCTCCTGCGGCTTGGGCTCGACCAGGATCACGCCCTTGAAGCCGATCTTATGCTTGTAGTCGACGACCATCGAAAGAAAGCGTCCGGCCTGCTCCTGCTCGCGGCGCAGGTCGGTGTTGAGCAGCGTCTCGTAGCCCTCGCGGCCGCCCCATAGAACGTAATTTGCGCCGCCGAGCTTGTGCGTCGCGTCGAGGACGTTCTTCACCTGCGCGGCGGCATAGGCGAAAACATCCGGATCGGGATTGGTCGCCGCGCCCGACATGTAGCGTGGATGGCTGAAGAGATTGGCGGTGCCCCAGAGCAGCTTGACTCCGGTCTCGTGCATTTTCCTGGCGAAAATATCGGTCATCTC
>JBAUXQ010000718.1:0-3190 GCA_049584355.1 Roseiarcus sp.
TGGCGACGACGAGCGCCTTCGGATGAAAGGCGACCCTGGTCACCCGCGCCTCGCGCACGCCGCATTCGCGCGGGGCCTTGCCCATCGGCCCGTCCTTGTCCTTGAACGGCCAGACCACGGCGGCGTCCGCGCCAGAGGTCGCAAGCCACTGCCCATCGTGCGACCAGGAGAGCGACCGCGTCTTGGCCGGGTAGCCGGTCATGCGCATGTTGCGCGAATCGGCCAGCCGCCAGCCGTGCAGCGCATTCTCCTGCATCGAGGTGACGAGAAAGCGCCCGTCAGGGGAGAAGGCGGCGTCGAGATGGGCGCCCTTCCACTCGAGGGTTTGAGGAACGCCTTCGACCTTCGGAAACCAAAGCGTCGCGCCATTGTAATGCGTCGCCGCGAGACGGTAGCCCTTTGGCTGGAAGGCGAGGCCCCGAGCCGTCGACGGCGCGCTCCAGGTCTTGACCGTCCCTGTTTCGTCGCGCGCGCGAACCTGCTTGCCGGCGCTCCACGCGTAGGCCTTGCCGCGCATCGCCAGGGCGTCGATCCACCGGCCCTTCTCGTCGGCGATCTCTCGCGAGGCGCCGTCAGCCTGGATCGCGACGACGCGCCCATCGTCGCCGCCGGTGAGCAGCATCTTCCCGTCGGTGATCGCGGTCAGAATCGCCGCGTCGGGGTGGACGACGACGCGCCTGTGATCCTCCGGCTCGCCGATCAGAACCGCGCCGTCGGCCAGCGCGAGCATCGGCGCGCCCCCAACAAACGCCGCCGCGACGACATGCGCGCCCGCCTCGAACAGGCGGGCATGCTGGGTAAGGGAAGCGGTCGCCCGGGCGTCGGTCATGCGAACCGATGCCCGTTCAAGCTGCACAAGCCAGGAATCCGTTGCGGATGTCGTCCTCGGCGAGGTCACGGCCGATGAACACGACCTTCGACTCCCGCTTCTCGTCCGGCTTCCATTCGCGCTGCGAATCCCCGTCGAGCATCATGTGCACTCCCTGGAACACGAAGCGCTTGGGGTCGCCCTTCATCGCCACGATGCCCTTGCAGCGCAGGATGTTGAGACCCTGCTCCTGGGTGACGCGATTGATCCACGGCATGAACTTGGCCGGATCGACGTCGCCCTCGAGCCTGATCGCGACCGACTGCATGTCCTCGTCGTGATAGTGCTTGAGGCCGTGATGATGATGGTCGTCCTCATGACCGTGGTGATGGTCGTGGTCGTTGTCTTCGGCGACGAGGAAATCCGGCTCGATGTCGAGGATGCGGTCGAGATCAAAGGCGCGGCGCTCGAGCACGTCGGCGATCGGAACGTCGCATTTCTTCGCCCGATGGAGCGCAGCGTAGGGGTTGATGGCGCGGATGCGCGCCTCGACCTCGCGCAATTCCGCCGCGCTCACGAGGTCGGTCTTGTTGATGATGATGACGTCGGCGAAAGCGATCTGGTTCTTGGCCTCGGGCGCGTCGCGCAGACGCTGGGCGAGCCATTTGGCGTCGGCGACCGTCACCACCGCGTCGAGCCGCGCCGCCTCGCGCACGTCCTCGTCGACGAAGAAGGTCTGCGCCACCGGCGCGGGATCGGCGAGGCCGGTCGTCTCGACGATGATCGCGTCGAACCGGCCCTTGCGCTTCATCAGGCCCTCGATGATGCGGATGAGGTCGCCGCGCACCGTGCAGCAGATGCAGCCATTGTTCATCTCGAACACTTCCTCGTCCGCGCCGACGATGAGCTCGTTGTCGATACCGATCTCGCCGAATTCGTTGACGACGACCGCGTAGCGTTTGCCGTGCGGCTCGCTCAAAATCCGGTTGAGCAGCGTCGTCTTGCCGGCGCCGAGGTAGCCGGTGAGGACGGTGACGGGAATTTTCTCCGGCTCGTGGCTCGTGGTCACGCGGTTGGTCTCCTGCGTCTCAAGGGATCAGCACGCCATATAAGTCCGCGCGGCGCTCATGGGTAGGGGCGGCGTCAATGGCCAGTCCGGGCCTACCAGCCACCGTTGCCGAAGCCGAAGTTGGTCCCGACATAAGCGCCCGTCCATCGCCATACCGGCGGCGTGGTCCAGGTCGGCTGCACATAGGCGAACGGCGGCGGCATTTCGTCGCCCGGCAATGTCGCTGGCGGCGGGCCGAGAACCACCGCCTCGGCCGGGATATAGCCTGACAAACGCCGCCACGAGGCCCGGCACCAGCCGCGCGGGCATTTCTTGTCAACCTCGATCTCAGCGCTCGCCGGGACGCGCTGCACGACCGCCGCCTTCCCCGATGGCGCGGCGCGCATCGCGACGGGAGCGCCGGTCATTGCAAGTTCTGCGAGCGCCGGCGCCGAAAAGGCGACGACGACGCCAAACCCGAAAAAAAGACGCCGGATCATTCCGCCGGATACTCCCTGCATAACGGCGTCAGTTTAGCACGAATCTCGTTTCTGGAAAAGACAAAATTTGCAAGCCTTTGAAATAATGAGGATTAAATTGCACGCTCAGCCGCTTTTGAAACGCAAAGGAGGCCGGCAGCCGGCGCCGTAGCGGGCCTTGCCTGGCGAATACGTCTTGTCGCCGGGTCGCACGAGGGGCGAATTAACAGGCAGCGTAACAGGGAGTTTCTGGCGCCGAACAGGGAGTTTGTGGCGCCGAACAGGGGAGTTCTGGACGGCGAAGAGAGTTTCGTCGGCGATGACACGGCGCGTCAGGCCTTGGTCGCCCGCCACGTCGGACCCTTCGGGCCGAAAACGGGTTCGATGCGGAAATTGTCTTCGGCTGTCATCTTGCCGAGCGGCACATCCTCGTCAGGCATGACCAGCGTCGCCTGGTCGCCGACGAACATGAGGAGGTGCCGCCGCTGCTCGAGGAGCGCCTTCGCCATCGCGCGCAACCTCTCGTAGTAAGGCGCCCTGCGCCACGCGCCGGGCGATCCGAGATCGGCCTGGCCATAGACGAAGCCGTTCCCGGGGTAGACCGTCAGCACGAAGCGCGCCCGGTCCGGCCGCCATTCGTCCGGCATGGTCCCGTCGGTCATCCACAGGCAGAAGAAGTCCCGGCAAGGATCGGGAACGTTATCGTGAATCTTGCAACCCTTGCCCGGATTGCAGAACTTGCACCAGACGCCCGCGGGCTTGTTGATTTCCGGGAACGTATAGACCTTGCAGCACATGGTGCAGCTGCCGCATTCGCGGCCGGGCGCGGCCCCATAGGGCGTAAAAGACTTGGAC
>JBAUXQ010000719.1:0-2450 GCA_049584355.1 Roseiarcus sp.
GCATTCGAGATTGGTGACGACGAAGCGGATATCGAGGCCGAGCGGCAGCGGTGCCTTTCCGAGATTTTGGTTCGCGGTCCTTCCCACGACATGTCCCATCCAATCATTCAACCGGCGGTTCGTCCGCGACAACGAACCGCGGCTGCGGGCCATCGGCTGCGAGACAATCTGCGCCTTCATCTATCGAACCGGACAGAAGGCAGAGGCCTTGTGGCGTTAAGCAGCCAACCAGCGCCGACGGCGCGCCATTATGGATGAAAACGATGACTGCCAGGGCATGCGTGTCATGCATAGCGCTGCAGCCCGCCATCCTATTTTCATGGCAGCCAACCAGCGCCTGCGGCGCACTATTATGAATGAAAATCCTGGATGCCCAGATGCCGGGGGTATGCGCAAGATGCATAAGGCTTCAGCTCCACCATCCTATTTTCGTAGCAGAGGGTCGATGCTGACCGCGGCCCACCATGAGGCCTCATCGCCGTAGCCGTGCAGATCGCGGCGATGGAGCCGGCAGACAGGACCGTGTATTCATCGCTGCCTTTCGGCCGAGCGCGCGCGGTTGGGCGAACCGAACGTGGTGCGCCTCGCTCGGCGTCCGGCCGCAAACGAGGCACGGCCGTGAGGTGACGAACTTGCAGTGCTCCTTGTCGCGCAGGCGAATGGTCTTGGCCGCAACGCGGCGACGGCGCGTGCCGGCGGGCCCGGGCGGGATGATCGGGGCTCCGGCGTCGTCGTCGATCGGGGTGGCGAAAGGTTCTTCGACCGAGAGTTGCCCGGTAGGCTTGCGGAGCCTTGACGCGAGGAAGGCGAGTTCATCGGAGGCATCAGCGCAAAGACATACGGGCTTCTGGATTTTCCGACCGATGCGATCTTTGTTTACGGGTTGGCAGCAGGGCGAGGAGAAGGTTAACTGGGCTCGGATTCGGTAGGCTGATCGGACTGGTCTTGCGCCTCGAAGACGATCCCTTCGTAGAGCTCGGCAAGGTGGAGCTCGACTCCGATCTCAGGCAGGGCGAGAATGGAGTCGGCGACCAGGATTTCGTGCGTCCAGGCATTGCTGGAGCGGGCGTAGACGGTTGCGCCGACGGCGTCCTGTTCGAGCATCACGTAGCGCTGGACGGAGGGAGTGGCCTGATACTCGCGGGCTTTGACGATCCTGTCGTCGCGCCCTGTGCTTGGACTGAGGACTTCGAAGACGATGACGGGGTCATAGACGACGGTGGCGGTTCGGTCGACCGGGCGGCAGACGACCATGCCGTCGAGATAGCGGACGTGGCCCTCCGCGACCTGGAATTTGAGGTCGCTGCCGTAGAAGCGGCACGGCTTGCCGCGAACTCGTCCACCCACGGCGATCGCGAGG
Organism: Roseiarcus sp.; assembly: GCA_049584355.1. Taxonomy (GTDB): domain Bacteria; phylum Pseudomonadota; class Alphaproteobacteria; order Rhizobiales; family Beijerinckiaceae; genus Roseiarcus. The sequence continues at coordinate 1,361 of JBAUXQ010000719.1, forward strand.
TTTCGTTGGACGTCTGCGTGACCGGCTGTTCCACCCGTCATGGCGAGGGGACCGACGCCGTCGAATTCGTTGCGCAGGGGCTGCCGCTCCTCCCATTCGAGGAATTCGGCGAGCGTCGTGGGTTTGCGCAGGGCAAGGTTCATGCGAGCGCCTTTTTATCACGAATTGGGGATGGACGCGACAGATCGGCTGTTCGGCCCTCGAGCTCGACCCACGGCTCGGAAGTCAGGCTAAGGCCATTAACGAATAGCGCCCAAGCGCCGGTTTTCGGCCTGAAGTTGGTTGTCGAGTGACCTGCGGCAAATGGTAGCCCCGTCGACTGCTCGCGTGACGGGTCTCGAGCGCGCTCGACTCAACCGCCAACCGCCATCGTACGCTAACGCCTATTAACCTGGATTCCGAGCCGTGTCGGCACTTCTCGGCACTAGAGGCGGACGGGTTTCCGGCCTCGCCAAAGGTGGCGGACCGGCATATGGACAACCGAGGCAACGCACGTTTTATCGGCGCAGCGCGATGGAATTGGCGTGGCACTTGGTGAAGGGCGGCCATACAGACGCGATCCGCGCAAGTGACATTGCTCTCTGCGCCCTTGGAACTCGGCTTCGAATGGGGCCGCTTGCCGTCCAACGATCCTTTCGCCGTGATCTCGTTTATGTGCGAGGCCTCCCTGTCGGGAGTAAGACTGCTGTCCGACCTGCAGCCGGCGAAGTTGCCGGTCGACGACCACACGTCCGGTCCACCGCACATTTGGCTTTACGAAGAGAAACCGGATGCCCCGCAAGTTCGTCTTCGGCGAGACGAATCAACCGAACGGCAAGCGGCATCGAGAAAAACCGTGAGACGCGCTGTTCCTTCGTTCATCGTCGAAGTCCGGCGTCGGCCAAGGCTGGCGACCGCGTCAAATCCAGACGCGCAATCGTCCGAAACCAGGTCCACGCAAGCACGATTTGATCGGGAGCCGCAACGTGCCTCGGCTGCGCCGTTCCGTGCCAAGAAGGCGGAACCGTCCCTTGTTGATGTGGCATCAACTCCAAAGGGCCGAATCCTTCCGAGCCTCGTCCCCGACGAGTCCTTACGGTGCACGCTCCAA
>JBAUXQ010000720.1:0-1873 GCA_049584355.1 Roseiarcus sp.
CATACGTCTCGACGGCCTCGAAGTCCTGACGGTCCACGCCCGGCGCGCCCTTGTTGGAGCGGCACTGGGCATAGGCGTGCGCCAGAATGTCGTCGCGGCTGATCTTGTCGTAGAGGACGTAGAAGCGATAGCCGGGTTCTGCCTTCGCTTTCGCGTGCAACGCCGTCTGCAGTTTCTGAACGCTGTCCGGAGTTGATAGATCCCAGGGGGAGGAGGATAGCGACCAGCGCTCTGGCAGAGTGAGGTTGCGACCAATCATTCAGGAGACGACCATGCCAAGCGTATCTGAGCGCTCCGAAGCGCAGACCGCTATCCAAACTCATCTTGCCGCCAGTTTCGTCTCTTTGGAACTCAGCCGCTCCATCTGGCTGATCACATCGCTGTCGCCGGGCTCCGGCGAGAAAATGTCGAAGCATTCCGTGCGAGCAGGAGACATCGCGGCGCTGCTGGCGCGCTTTTCGGAGCTCAAGCGGAAGGCGTCGGAGCGGACCGGAAAATCCTTTCCGATCGTCGTCATTCAGGAAGCGGGTCTCGACGGCTTCTGGCTTCATCGTGTGCTGCAAAGCGAAGGCGTCGAAAGCCATGTCGTCGATCCGTCCTCGATCGCGACGGCGCGCCGACGGCGGCGCGCCAAGACAGACAGGATCGACGGCGAGGCCCTGCTTCGCGCGTTACTGGCATACAAGCGCGGCGAACCTCGGGTGTGCGCAATGGTGAAAGCGCCGACGCCAGAGGAAGAAGATCGGCGCCGCCTCTGCCGCGAGCGCAAAGTGCTGATCGCCGAGCGGGTCAAGCACGTCAATCGCGTCAAGGGACTGTTGTTTTCCCAAGGCGTCTCCGGTTACGAGCCGTTGCGCCGCGATCGGCGCCAACGGCTCGACGAGCTGACGACGGGCGACGGCCGTCCCTTGCCGGTGCATCTCAAGACCCAGATCCGTCGCGAACTTGATCGGCTCGAACTGCTGCTTGATCAAATCAAGCAGGCCGAGGCCGAGCGCGACGCGCTGATCGCCGCGCCACAGCCCGCCGCGCCATCGCCGGCCGGGAGGATGTTGCTCGAATTCAAGGGCATCGGCGCCGAGTTGGCCACCACCCTCTGGCTGGAGGCGCTATTTCGCCACTTTGACAATCGCCGCCAGCTCGCGTCTTACGCTGGGCTGGCGCCCACGCCCTGGCAAAGCGGCTCAGTCGATCACGAGCAGGGCGTTTCCAAGGCCGGGAATCCGCGATTGCGGACCGCCCTAATCCAGCTTGCCTGGCTCTGGCTGCGCCATCAGCCGCAATCGGCGCTCGCTTTGTGGTTCAAAGAACGGGTCAACCGCAACGGCGGTCATTTCAAGAAGTCGACCATCGTCGCGCTCGCACGCAAGCTGCTCGTGGCGTTATGGAAATATGTCACCGCCGGCGTCGTCATCGAGGGAGCAGTGATGAAAGTCGTCTAACCACAAACGCTCAACATTTCAAATCTTCCAGGACCTGATCAGTTCTGGCGGATCCGGGTGGACGAACCGATGGTAACCATGGCCCAATATGCCGATTGATAGAATGGTTTCGTCCCCTGAGCCCCTGCCCGCCGCAAGCGGGATGTTGGTGCAGCCGTCTCGAGCGGCGACCGTATGTGAGGTTGATCGTGCTCGGAAACGGGCCGCGTCATGCAATCGGGCTCGGACCTCGGATACCGAAACTGCCCTAGGAGTTTGACACATGCCCGAATGAATACGCTCTTGACCCAAAGCTCCCCATGTGAGGTTGCCCAATCTCCAGGTCCCTCGCTGCGTCTTGCGTCTGTCTTGAACTGAGGTCCCTTCCCTCCCCGGCGTTATCCGGCTTCAGCGGTACTACGAACCTCTCCGCGACCCCATGAGGCCCGGCC
>JBAUXQ010000721.1:0-2122 GCA_049584355.1 Roseiarcus sp.
GCGCCCGCGTCTCCTCGCCGATCACGCACTGGAAGTCGCGCACCATCGCCGGATAGGGATGCGGGCCGGCGACGGTGCCGATGCAATAGTAGGTGTCGCGCACGTTGGTCACCCAGTCGCGCAGCGCCTCGTTCATCGCGTCCTTGAGCGTGCGGGCGCCCTGCTGCACCGGCCGCACTTCCGCGCCCAGCATCTTCATCCGAAAGACGTTGGGTTTCTGCCGCTCGACGTCGACTACGCCCATATAGACGACGCAGTCGAGGCCGAACCGGGCGCAGGCGGTCGCGGTCGCCACGCCATGCTGACCGGCGCCGGTTTCGGCGATGATGCGCTACTTGCCCATCCGGCGGGCAAGCAGGATCTGGCCGAGCACATTGTTGATCTTGTGCGCGCCGGTGTGGTTGAGCTCGTCGCGCTTGAAATAGACCTTGGCCCCGCCGAGCTTTTCGGTCAGCCGCTCGGCGAAATAGAGCGGGCTCGGGCGCCCGACATAGTGCTTGAGCAAGTGGTCGAGCTCGGCCTTGAAGGACGGGTCGGCCTTGGCGTCGGCATAGGCCTGCTCGAGCGAATGGACGAGCGGCATCAGCGTCTCGGGGACGAACCGTCCGCCATAGATGCCGAAACGGCCGCGCTCGTTCGGGCCCTCGCGATAGGAATTGGGCTTCTCGAGCTTGCTCATGTCAACCCACTCCCGCGCCGGCTAGCGCAGATTGTCGCCGAGCTCGGTTCAATCGCGGCGGCGTTGTCCACAGGGCGTCCGGAGGGGCTATCGACTGCGTCAGCGCCCCCGCCCCCTCTTGTGGGGGCGGGCAGGGGTGGGGGGTCGCGCGGGCCAAGGCGATTATCGAATGCGCCTCCGCTCCCTTGTTGCGTGGGGCCGCGCGACCCCCCTCCTTGGTCCTCCCCCGCAAGGGGGGAGGAGACGCGCCGAGCCGATTCGCGGGAAGATTCAAAAGCAATCTGCTCTCGCGCGAACGCCCGCCGCGCCGCGGCGACGAAGGCCCTGATCCTGGCAGGGTCCTTCTCTCCCGGCGCGCGCTCGACGCCCGAGGAGACGTCGACGCCGCTTGCGCCGCTGAGCCCGATCGCTGCCTCGACCGTTTCGGGGTCGAGCCCGCCGGAGAGCAACCAGGGACGCGCCGGGTGAAAGCTCCGCGCCAGGCCCCAGTCGAACGGACGGCCGTTGCCGCCCGGCAGCGCCGCGTCCCGGGGCGGCTTGGCGTCGATCAGCAGGAAATCGGCGACGCTCGCGTAAGGCTCGGCGGCGGCGAAGTCCTCGCGCGCCGCGACGCCGATCGCCTTGATCGTCGGGCGGGCGCAGAACTCGCCGATCTGCTTGACCCGCGCCGGACTTTCGCGCCCGTGCAGCTGCAAGAGGTCGGGCGCCAGGGCGTCGACGATGCGCTTGAGCGCGTCGTCATCGGCGTCGACGCTGAGCGCGACGATCTTCGCCCGTCCCCGCGCTTGGCGCCCGAGCGTGCGCGCGGTCGCCCAGTCGACGTGGCGGGGGCTCTTCGGGAAGAAGACGAACCCGACCATGTCCGCGCCCGCGTCGAGCGCAGCCTCCAGGGTCGCCGGCGTCGAGAGGCCGCAAATTTTCACAATGGGCGTCATTGAGCGCTTCTTTCGATCAATGCGCGCGCCCTGTCAAAGGAAACCGGAGCGGCGGCGTGGCCACCCCGTGGCTCATGACTCCGCCGCCCTGCCGGCGGCCAGATCGCGCTCAATGGCGTCGATCTCGCGTTGCGCAGCCGCCCACATCTTGGCTTCCGCGTCACGGTAGAGGGCGACGATCCGCCTGCCCTGGTCGGTCAGCGCGGCGCCCCCTCCCCGTGCTCCGCCGTGATGCGCCGCCACGACCGGCGTGGCGAAGAGCTGATTCAATTCGTCGACCAGGAGCCAAGCGCGACGGTACGACATCTGGTGCGCGCGGCCGGCGGCCGAGATCGATCCGGTCTTCTCGATCGATTCCAGCAAAGCGACCTTGCCTGCGCCGAGGCGCCGGCCGAGCTCGAAATCAAGCCGGATCGTCAGCCGTGTCGACATTCATCCTCCGTTTGGCGACGACCGTTCGTCATTGCGAGGAGCACAGCGACGAAGCAATCCAGGTGTCGTGGAGCGC
>JBAUXQ010000722.1:0-8031 GCA_049584355.1 Roseiarcus sp.
GGGTTGACCTCGCCATAGATGCGCTTGGCCTCCTCGCCGAAGAATTCGATGTATGAGGCGGCGTAATCGACCTCGCCGCGCGCTTCGGCGAGGGGCTTGCCCTGCTCGCTGGTCATGATGAGGGCGATGTCGTCGCGATTGGCGATGATAAGGTCGAACCAGCGGCGCAAAATCTGGGCGCGCTCTTTCGGCAGCGCCTTCGCCCAGGGTGTGAAGGCGCGCGCCGCCGCCTCGATCGCGCCCACCGCCTCGGCATGGCCAAAGCGCGGAACCTTGGCGATGAGTTCGCCGGTCGCCGGATTGTCGATCGGATCGACCCCCTCGCCGACCCATTTGCCATCGACGAGGCATTGGCTCTTGAGCAGGGTGGGATCGGCGAGTTTCATGGGTGGCCTCCGGGACCGGAGGTATATAGGAGGCGGCGCGGGCGATCGCGAGATCGGGTTTACCGCCAACCGCCCGTCCAGCGGAAAAATCCGCGATGTTTCGACGCGGCCCCTGTCGAAATTGGCTTCCCTCGTTCGTCTCCGTTTATTGGAGCCCGGGTGGATGCGCCTCAAGGCCGCGCTGGTCTGATCGGCGCATCCTAAACCCAATCGAATTGCAAGGAGTGGAACGCCATGACGACCGACCTTTGGTACCTCGCCTTGACGGCAATGCTTACGGCGGCGCTGTGGATTCCCTATATCGCCTGCCAGGTGATCACGAACGGCCCCCTGTCGGGGGAAAACTACGTGAACCCCGCGCCCCGCCCCGTCCCGTTGTGGGGTCAGCGCGCCAACCGCGCCTATCTCAACGCCATCGAATGCTTCGCCCCGTTTGCCGCCCTGGTGATTGTTGTTCATGTCGCCGGCAAGGCGAACGGGATGACGGCTTTCTGGGCGATGAGCTATTTCTGGCTCAGACTGGCGCACGCCGTCGTCTATTGGGCGGCTATCCCTTACCTGAGAACCGTGCTTTTCACTCTGGGCTTCGTCTGCGTCGTGGGACTTTTTTGGCAGGCGATTAGGTAATCGGGCGGAGAAAGCAACGGGAGACCGTACAGTCCCGCTCTTCACCTCTCCCGCATCGCCTTTGAGGCGACTTCGACCAGGGGGGCGAAGAGGTATTCGAGTATCCGGCGATGGCCGGTCTTGAGCTCGACGGTGACCGCCATGCCGGAGGTGAGCGGTTCCGCAACGCCGTCGACCGCAATCGTCGCGGCGTCCGGCTTGAGCACGACCGGGAACACAAGGTTCTGGGTCCGTTCGCCGCCGGCAAAGCCGGCGGCTGCTGAAACGCGGGCCGGATCGCCCTCGATCGCTTGGGCGTCGGGCTCGGGAATCGCGTCCTTGGCGATCCGGACGACGTGGGCATGAATCGCTCCGTAGCGCGTAAAGGGGAAGGATTCGACCTTGACCACCGCCTCCTGGCCGACGCTGACGAAGCCGATGTCGCGATTGCGCACGTAAGCCTCGATCTCGAGCCCGGAAGCCTCCGGCACGATGCGCATGATCTCCTGGCCGCTGGCGACCACCTGGCCGACATTGGTGATGATCGACGATTGCACCCGGCCCGCGATCGGGGCTCTCAGCGTGAGGCGATCGAGCTCGGCTTGAGCCTTGGCGAGGCGCTGCTCCACGTCCTCGACCCGCCGCTCGGCGTCGTCGAGCTTCTCGGCGTCATCGGAGACGAAGGCCTGGACGGCCTTGTCGGCGTCGCGGGAGATGACTTCGAGTCCGGCGGAGAGCGAAGCGAGTTCCTGCTCCTGCTTCGCCTGCTGGGTGATCTGATATTGCAGCGTTTCGGTCGCGTCGATGACCGCGGCCTTGGCCCCGGCCTTCTCTTCGACCAGCTTCGTGCGCATGTCGACGCGCTCCTTGAGGGTCGCGACCAGGTTCCTCTGGGTCGCGATGGTCTCGCCGAGCTTGTCCCGCTCGGCGGTCTTTTGCGCCCGCTCGGCGGCGAACGAGGCTTGGGTCGCGGCCAATTGCCCGAGATCGGCGGCGAGAACCTGCTCCTCGCGCTCGCGTAAACCCGGCGCGACGCCGTCGGGCCAGTCGATTTTCGGCGGCGAATCGAATGTGTGCGCTTGCGCCGCAACAAGCGCGGTCTTGCGGCGCAGGATTTCCGCCCGTGCGGAGGAAAGTTCGGCGCGCGCCCCCTCGACATCGGCCTCGGCGCTCGCACGGTCGAGCTCGATCAGCACGTCGCCCGCTTTGACGAGGGAGCCATTGGCGACGCGAATGTCTTCGACCCTGCCGGTCTCCAACGGCTCGACGACCTTGACCCGCCCGGTCGGCTGGAACTTGCCCTGCGCGGCGGCGACGATGTCGACGTGGCCGAGATAGGCCCACACGAGGGCCGCCAAGACAAAGGCGCAGATGGTCCACAGGAACGCGACATGGACCGGCGACGGCGGCGTTTCCAGGATCTCGAGCGCCGGCGCCAGGAATTCGCGGTCGCTGAGATTCGCCCCCGGCGTCCTGAGCCGCGCCAGCGCGCGCAAGGTGGCGGGCTTGGCGCCGCGCCGCACCGGGTCTGCCGGCGTGACCGCGCGGATTGCGGTCATGCGGCGATCTCCGCCGGCCGACTCTGGAGGCCCCAGAGATAAGCATAGAGGCCGCCGGGACGGCGTATGAGCTCGTCGTGCGTCCCAATCTCGACGATCCGGCCATCCGCCATGCAGACGATGCGGTCGCAGCCGCGTACAGCAGCCAGCCGGTGGGCGATGATGATGACGGTGCGACCCTTGACGATGCGGCGCATGTTGCGCTGAACGATCCGCTCGCTGTCGTAATCGAGCGCCGAGGTCGCCTCGTCGAGAATGAGAATGCGCGGATTGGTCGCCAGCGCCCGGGCGATGGCGATGCGCTGACGCTGGCCGCCGGAGAGATTGGCGCCGCGCTCCTCGATCATCGTGTCATAGCCTTGCGCCAGCTTGTCGATGAACTCCTCGGCGCCGGCGAGGCGGGCGATCTCGATCACGCGCGCCCGCGCCATCGCCGGATTGGCGAAAGCGATGTTCTCGTGAATGGTGCGGTTGAACAGCAGATTCTCCTGCAGCACGACGCCGATGTGGCTCCTGAGCCACGCCGGATCGACATGGCTGAGATCGGCGCCGTCGAGCAGCACCTGGCCCTCGCCCGGCAGATAAAGACGCTGGATGAGCTTGGTGAGGGTCGATTTGCCTGACCCAGAGGGGCCGACGATGCCGATCGTTTCGCCGGCCCGGATGGCGAGCGAAATCTCCTTCAGCGCTTCCGGCGCGCCCGGCCGGTAGCGGAAGCTGACATGGGCAAATTCGATCGCGCCGCGCGGCGTCGGCGGCAAGAGGCGCGTCGCCGGGGAGGATTCGGGGGTTGCGTTGAGGATGTCGCCCAGGCGCTCGATCGAGATCTGCACCTGCTGGAAATCCTGCCAGAGCTGCGATAGCCGCAGGATCGGCTGGATCGCCTGCGAGGCGATCATGTTGAAGGCGACGAGCGCGCCGACGGTGAGCTCGCCGTCGATGACCGCCTTGGCGCCGAACAGGAGCAGCGCCGCAGTCGTCAGCTTGCTCACATATTGGATCGCGAGCTGCCCGCCCGAGCCCAGCATCGTGGCGGCAAAGCTCGTCTTGACGTAAGCCGCAAGCTTCTCCTCCCACTGCGCGCGCATGATCGGCTCGACCGCCGCCGCTTTGACCGTGTTGACGCCGACAATGGTCTCGACCAGGAACTGCTGGCTCGCGGCGCCGCGATTGAATTTCTTGCCGACGAGCTCGCGTAAGGGGGGCCGGACCGAAAAGCCGATCAGGAGATAGAACGGGACGCCCGCAAGCACGATCAGGGTCAGCGGCCAGGAATAGGCGAACAGCACGAGGATGAAGACGAAGGCGAACACGAGGTCGATCGCCGAGAACAGCGCCTGCCCGGTGAGAAAGCTGCGGATCGTTTCCAGTTCCCGCACCCGCGCCACCGTCTGCCCGGTCGACCGGGTCTCGAAATAGGCGACCGGCAGGCGCAGGAGATGCGCAAACAGCCGCTGGCCGAGCTCGACGTCGATCCGATTGGTGGTGTGCGAGAGCGCATAGGTGCGCAGGTACTGGAGCGTCACGTCGAACAAGCCGACGATGACGAGCCCGCCGACAAGTACGAACAGAGTCTCGTAGCCGCGATGGGTTAGCACCTTGTCGACGACCACCTGGAAGAACAGCGGCGTGGTCAGGGCGAAAATCTGCACGAACAGCGACGCCGCCAGCACATGGCCGAGCGGACGGCGATAGCGCCAGATGGTGGGCAGGAACCAGCGCATGCCGAACTGGCGCGGATCGACGCCAGCGCCGCCGATTCGGCGGGCGATGAGCAGCGCCTGCCCGCCGATGTCGCGCGCGACGTCCTCGATCGGCGCCTCGTGGGCGGCGTGGCTGATCGGATCGACAAGGCGGCAGAGACCCGACGGATTGCGCCCGCCGAACACCATCAGCGCGCCGCTCCTCGTCCGCACGATTGCGGGAGCGGGCAGCATCGCCAGCCGCTCGGCGGTCACCTTGCGAACCAGCCGGGCCTTGAGTCCGACCATCCGGGCGGCGCGAATGAGGTCGGATTCGTCGGCCTCGCGGTCACGAAGCGCCAGTTCGCGCGCGAGCTGCACCGGGTCGGCGCCGATGCGGTAATAGGCTGCGATCCCGCACAAGGCGCGCAGGCCCGCGTCCAGCGGCGTCGCCTCGCTCACGGATGGCGCAGTCTCCATCATCGACGCTTCACGCCTTTCTCGCGCGCCGCTCCTGGGCGCAAACGCCGTTCGGCGTGGGGCTCGCCGCACGCCGACCCGATAGCCGCGCTCGGCCCGAACCGTCATTGGGAGGAGCGGAGCGACGAAGCAATCCACAGGGCGGGCCACCGGCGCTGGATTGCTTCGCTTCGCTCGCAATGACGACGACCGAGCATTGCTCTTGCCGCAATCGTACCCAATGACGATCGGTCATGAGCAAGCCCGACCGCCGGACAGGCTTAGCAAAACGTTGATTTCTCAACGCCTTCCGCGAGGACGGCCGGCAGAAGAGGGAGCGGCGAGAAGTAGCGGCGCAAATTGCCGTTGCGTCGTCTCGACCGTGGGCGAGAAATGGAAATCCAATGGAAGGTCGAACGGCTGACTATCTTGCCGCGGTCGGCCCGGTTCGCGAAGCGTCGCCGAAACGCCATAAGGAGACGACCATGCAGCACATCACATTGCCTTCGGCGAAGGCGCTTCACCTGCCGTTCTGCTCGGCGGTGCGGGCCGGCGATTTCCTCTTCCTCTCGGGCGCGATCGGCAACCGGCCGGGGACCATGAACCTGGTTGAGGGCGGGTTGCAGGCGCAGGCGCGCCAGGCGATGGAGAACATCGGCGAGGTCCTCGACGCCTGCGGCCTCGGATTCGCCGATACGGTCAAGTTCACGATCATGCTCGCCGACATGCGGCGGTGGGCCGAGTTCAACGCCGTCTACCTCGGCTACTTCGACCCTGACCGGCTCCCGGCGCGCTCGGCCTTCGGCGCGAGCGGGCTCGCGCTCGGCGGCGAAGTCGAGATCGAATGCGTGGCCTATTGGCCGGGCGCCAGATGAGCGATCCCGGTCACGCCCCGTGCGCAACGACCTCCACGGCGATGTTGCCGCGCGTGGCGTTGCTGTAGGGGCACACTTTCTCGTGCGTCTCGTTGACGAACGCCTGCAGCTCGGCCTGCGGGATGCTCTCGTCGGTCACATCGAGCCTGACGGCGAGACCGAAGCCGCCGCCTTCGCGCGGCCCGATGGAGACGGCGCAGCGCGTCGTCGCTCCGGTCGCGTCCTTCTGGTGCTGCTTGGCGACACGGTCGAGCGCGCTGCCGAAGCAGGCGGCGTAGCCGGTCGCGAACAGGTGCTCGGGCGTTGTCGTATTCGGCTTGCCCGGCCCGCCCAATTCCTTCGGCGCCGAGAGATGGACAGCGACGCTGCCGTCGTCGGCGCGCGATTCGCCGTTGCGTCCGCCAGTCGAGGTCGCGTGAGCGGTGAAGAGCGGCTTGATCGCGTCGACCATGTGCATTCCTCCTTGATCGAGCGTTTCCGGCGACGGCGGAAGACGCAAATAGGATCAGGCCTTCATTCGTCAGGCAACCGGGCGGCCCGCCTCAATCGCGGCTCGTCTGGCGCACGATTTCGGCCATTGCCCGCGCATCCTCGTCGCCAAGCGCTTCGAGTCCGGCGACGACGCCGGCGCGGTCAGCGGCGTTGCGGTTCTGGCTCGTCTTCCATTTTCCCCGGATGTCGACGATCTCGATCTCGATCCCGACGATCGCCCGGCGCTGCATGGCGATGAACTCGGCCGGCGCGTCGCCGACCGCCCAGGGCTGTTCGCGGCGCTGCTCGAGCGTTTGCGTCAGCTCCTCGATCTGCCGGGCGAGCCAGGCGTCGTCCATCACTTGCGCCCGGCCCTTCGCCTGCACCATCGTGTAATTCCAAGTCGGGACGACCTTCCCGGTCTCCCGCTTGGTCTCGTACCAGGACGGGGTGATGTAATGGTCGCGGCCCTGGAATACGACGAGCGCGTCGGGCGACGCCTGAAGATCGCGCCACTGGCTATTGGCGCGCGCAACATGGACCTTGAGCGTGCCGAGCCTTGAGGCGGCAGGATCGAGAACGAACGGAACCGAACTGGCGACCAGACCCTCGGCCCCATTGCTGATGAGGAGACCGAACACGCGCTCTTTGATGAGCGCATGCAGTTCCGGCAGATTCTCGTTTCGATGCAGCGGGGGTTCGTACAAGGCAGCCTCTCAACCCACATGTGGGATACTTTCGCCCGAATGTGAAGAACAAAGCCGCCGTTTGCGAACATGCGAAGGATGAGGCGCAAACCGGGTCACCGTGCGGCTAGGGGAAGACAATGCCGAGTCACATCGCGATATTCATTCCTCTCATCGTGGGACTCGCGGCGACCGTCGCCACCATCGCGATTCACGGCGTCGTCCTCCACGCCATCGTCGCGAGCCTGCGCCGCGATCTCAAGCGCGGTCGGCTTGGCGCGCGGACTTGGGTCAATATGTCATTTATTATGGCCGCAATCCTGCTCGCGCTCGCCGGCCATCTCGCGGAGATCGGGCTTTGGGCGTTGGCGCTCGACGCAACCGGCGCAGTCTATGACATCGGCGCCGCCATTTATTCATCGGCCGGCAGCTACACGACTTCGGGCTCCGACATCGCATTGCCGCCGGAGTGGAGGCTGCTTGGACCGTTTGAAGCGGTGGACGGAATGCTGATGTTCGGGGTCTCGACCGCGTTCATCTTTGCGGTCGTCAACCGCCTCATTCACGCCCGCTACGAGGACGCGGACAAGTTCCTGTTTTAAAGGCCTTGCGCTGGAAAGGCAGCTATTCCGCCGCCCGCCGGCCCGCCCCGTATCGCCTCACGATATAGTCGTCGACCAGCGCCTTGAACTCCTCGGCGATGCGCGGTCCGCGCAGGGTCACGGTCTTGACGCCGTCGACGAACACCGGCGCCGCCGGCGTTTCTCCGGTCCCGGGCAGCGAGATGCCGATGTTGGCGTGCTTGCTCTCCCCGGGCCCGTTGACGATGCAGCCCATCACCGCAACGTTGAGCTTTTCGACGCCCGGATAGACCGCGCGCCATTCCGGCATGGACGTGGCGAGATAGGTCTCGATGTCGCGCGCCAGCTCCTGGAACACGGTCGAGGTGGTGCGCCCGCAGCCGGGACAGGCGGCGACCTGCGGCGCGAAACTGCGGAACCCCATGGTCTGCAGCAGCTCCTGCGCCACCTTGACTTCCTGCGTCCGGTCGCCGCCCGGTTCGGGGGTGAGGGAGATGCGGATCGTGTCGCCGAGACCCTCCTGCAAGAGAACGCCGAGCGCGGCGGCGGAGGCGACGATGCCCTTCGAGCCCATGCCAGCTTCGGTGAGGCCGAGATGGAGCGCGTAATCGGAGCGCTCGCCCAGCATGCGGTAGACGGTGATGAGATCCTGCACCGACGAGACTTTCGCCGACAGGATGATGCGGTCGCGCGAAAGCCCGATCTCCTCCGCCCGCGCCGCCGACA
>JBAUXQ010000723.1:0-1612 GCA_049584355.1 Roseiarcus sp.
CTGCTCGGCCGCGCCGAGTTCGACGGCGGCGGCGAGCTCGTCCGCGCCCTTGCCGGGCGGCAAACCTTCTCCGGGATCGCGGTCGGCTGGCCGCTTCCGGGTTCGGATCGGCGCCGGCTGGTCACGCTTTCTGCCGCGCCGCTGTTCGGCCGCCGTCGAGAATTTCTGGGGTATCGCGGTTTTGGCGTGCTGGGCGAGGAGATGGAGGCCGCCGCTTCGAACCGGGCGGACCTGGCGCCGGCGCTTGCGGAGGACGATCAACCCCCGGAGATCGCGGGTGTCGAACCGGCCGGCGCGCCGGCCGCCGACGAGCCTCACTCCGAGGCCCAAGCTCCCGACAGCGCCGCGGAACCATTGGAAATGGACTTCGTTCCTGCCGCAGCGGATGCTCCAGAAGCTCTGTCCTCCCCCGAGGCTTCCCTCGAGGCGGACGGAAGCGAGTCGGCTCCGGCGTTGCCTGAGGCGGGCGAGACCGACACCGCGCGGACAGAGGTTTCCGAGCCAGAGTTCGCCGGGCTCCCATCGGCGGGCGGGGCCGAGACGGGGCCGGCTGAACACACGGCCGAGATCTACGTCCTCCGCCAGCCCGCGCTTCCCCCGGCGTCAAACATCGTTCCGATTCGCCCCGGCGCGCTCGACGGGGTGAGTTCCCGGGAGCCGCTGCACGGGTTCCCCGCCGAGAGCGTTGAGCTCACCCGGAACGAGCGCGACGCCTTCCGCGAGATCGCGCGCGCTCTGGTTGGCCGGACGCCGGCTGCGCGCGACGAGAGCGCCGGCGAACGGGCGGAATTGGGGATCGTCGCGCCTGCCGAGCCGCCGGCAGATCGGGAGGGCGAGCCTGCCGCGGCCGGCGGCGCCGACAACGAGGAGGTGCGGCGCAACGCTGGCGCCGTTCTCGACCGCCTGCCGATTGGGGTTCTCATTGTCCGCGACGCGCGCCCGCTCTTCGCCAACCAGACGCTCCTTGATCTCATCGGCTATCCCGATTTCGCGGAATTCGAGGCGGCGAACGGGCTTGCCGCGATGTTCCGCGACCGCGATCCGCAACGGATGGCGGCTGAGGATGCGGGCTCGGTCGCGATCGTCAGGGCGGACGGTCAGATCCTGTTCGTCGACGGGCGCGCTCAGGCGATCGCGTGGGAGGGCGCCCCGGCGACGTTGATCGCGTTGCGACGCTCGCCGGAAGCGGAATCGCAGACCAGGTTCGGCGCGGAGGAGCGGGAGGCGCCGATGCGCAACGGTTCGGCGAGCGACCTTCAGGCGATGCTCGACCGGGCGACGGACGGCGCGGTCGCGCTCGACGCCGCCGGCCGCATCCTGTCCCTGAACGAGCCGGCCGAGCGGCTATTCGGCTATCATCAGAACGAGATCGCCGGCGAGAGCGTCCTGATGCTGCTCGCGCCGCAGAGCCACCCCGAGACAATCGCGAGGCTCGAAGCCTTAAGCCGCACCGGCGAGGTCGAAGCGGCCTTTCGCCCGCTGCAGGCAGCCGGGCGCGATCGCGGCGGCGGTTCGATTCCGCTGGCGCTGACCCTGGCGCGGATCGGCCCGAGCGAAGCCCCGCACTTTTGCGCCCTCGTGCGCGATCTCACCCGCGAGCGCGAGGCTGAGC
>JBAUXQ010000724.1:0-9375 GCA_049584355.1 Roseiarcus sp.
CGGGATGATCGGCGCGCTTCTCCTCCTCCTGCGCGGCCGCGTCGGCCTCGCGGCTGCGGTCGCCGGCATGGTGGCGAACTTCGCCGGCTGGCGCACGACCGGGGCAAGCCGGTCCCCGTTTCGGGACGCCGGCTTCGGCGCCCGCCCGGGACGCGCTTCGGCGGCGCGCTCGGCGATGATCGAGATGCGGCTCGACCTCGACAGCGGCGCGATGAGCGGGTCGGTGCTCGCCGGGTCTTACGCGGGCAGGGCGCTCGAAACCCTGTCGCGGCCGGAGCTTCTCGGTCTTCGCCAGGAGCTCGCGCGCGACGATCCCGACGGCGTCAACCTCCTAGAGGCGTATCTCGACCACCGGTTCGCCGGCTGGCGTGAGGCAGACCAGGGTGAGCCGCAGGGGCGGGGGAGGGGCGGCGCCGGCGGCGCGATGTCGCGCAAGGAGGCGCTCGAAGTTCTGGGTCTGGCGGAAGGCGCGGGCGCGGCCGATATCATCCGCGCCCATCGAGCCTTGATGAAAAAGTTTCATCCAGATCATGGCGGCTCGACCGCGCTTGCCGCGCGGGTCAATCAGGCCAAGGATGTTCTGATGCAGCGACAAGGCTAGACGGGCTCCGCAAGAATACGCGTCAGTCGTGGGCGGTGAAGCAGGAAAATCCGTTGCGCTTGAGCGAACGGCACGCCGCTTCCGCCGAGGCCGAATCGAGGCCCGCGAAGCGCGCGCGATAGAGGGTGGCGTCGCCTTTGCGCACCTTTTCGGTGACTGGCTCGGCCGAGGCGAGGGTCGAAGGGTTTCGTTCCCGGGCAAGGGTCAAAAGGGCGTTGGCTTTGACGGGATTGTCGGCGGCGCCGACCTGGATGATCCAGCTTCCGCGCGCGCGGGGACCGTTGTTGTCCTGGTCTTGCTGGGAAGCGCGCGCCGAACGGCGCTGGTCCTCGACTGGGCTCGGCCGTCCAAGCGGGGGCATCACCAGCGCGCTCGCCGCCGCCAGCCGGGCCTGAGTTTTCGCTGACGGCTTGGCGCTGGCGGGACTTTTGAGCAGGCCGAGATCGGCCGCAGTCGGCTGCGCTGCACGCGAGGCGGCGGCGGGCGCCTTCAGCATCGGCGGGGCCGGAGTCTCCTCGTCTCCCGCCCCATCGTCGCCTTCTCCGGCCGCATTCGCCGCGCTGGTCGCGGCGGAAACGCGTTGAATCCTGCCCTCGGCCATGGCGGGAGGCTCGCGCGCCGGCGGCGCCGCGGCCGGCTCGACGTTCGGCTCAGCCGTTGCTGCCGGTGCAGCGTCGGCGATCATGGTCGCGGTGCGAGTGGTGGATGCCTCGGCGAGGTGGTCGGCGATCAGCCCTTCCATGATCCGGTCGCGCCCTCCGGCGCTCCGGCCGCCCATGACGACAGCGATCAGCGACCGTCCGTCGCGATGGACCGAGGTCAGGAGATTGAAGCCGGACGCCCTGGTGTAGCCGGTCTTGATGCCGTCGACGCCGTCGACGCGGCCGAGCAGATGGTTGTGATTGCCGATGATCTCGCCGTCGTAGTGGAACTCGGCGGTCGAGAAATAATGGAAGTAGCGCGGAAACCGCTCCTCGAGCGTGCGCCCGAGGATGGTGAGGTCGTGCGCCGTGGTCAACTGCTCGTCGTTAGGGAGGCCGGAGGCGTTGCGATAGAGCGTGCTCGACATGCCGAGCTCGTGCGCCTTGCGCGTCATCATGTCGGCGAAATTGTCTTCCGTCTGGCCGACCGCCTCGGCGATCGCGACCGCCACGTCATTCGCCGAACGGGTCACAACGGCCTTGATCGCGTCCTCGACGCTGATCGTATCGCCCGGCTGAAGGCCGAGCTTCGAGGGCTCTTGCGCAGCGGCGTGCGCGGAGATCGGAATCTCGGTCTGAAGCGTCATCGCGCCGCGATCGAGTTTCTCGAACAACAGGTAGAGCGTCATCACCTTGGTGATCGAGGCCGGATGGCGCAATCCGTTCTCGTCCGCCGCATAGAGGGTCTTGCCGGTATTGGCGTCGACGACGAGCGCCGAAAACGCGGGCGAAGCGGAAACCGCGGCGGCCGTCTGGCGGATGGAACGGACGCGCCCGCGATGCGCGTAGCGTGCGTAATACGCCGCATGCGCCACCGGGGGGTGATAGCGGTAATGCCGATAATGATGCGCCTCGGCGGGCCCGCTGGCGAGGAAAAGGGCCGAACCGGAGATCAGGCCGGCCGTCGCCAGACGGGCAAGCCAGCCGATTCGAGAGCAACTGCTACGCAACGCCATGAACGCGCCCTATTCGACTTCACTCAACGGCTGAGGCCGAGCCGTCCACCGTTGCGCAACTCACACGGTCGTGAACGATATGTCGGCGCGGTTACGGGGCGGTTAACGAGACGCGGCGTAAGCGACGTCATCGTCGGCAAGCTGTTGGAATCGCCGCCCAGCGCTTGAGGGCGACGACTTGATCCGCTGAAGTGTCAGTTAAATTTTGCGGTATAATTGGTTATAATCAACGAGATTTTATCAGATAAATTGGGGCCGCTCCCGGGTGCGGAAACCCTTGGCGGGGAAAAAATGCTGCAATGCAATAAAACGGTCTTGACTTTCATTGTGCACTGCACATATTGGCCTCATCGCGAGTTCGCCTCCCACATCCACCGCGGAGGAGCGAAACCGACGCCAACGAGAGAGGAGCAGCCATGACCGCCACGACACCGACGTTCGACGAGTTCCAGAAGTTCTCCAAAGAGCAGCTGGAAGCCTTCACCGCCGCCTCGACCACCCTGTCGAAGGGCCTGCAGGATATCGCCACCGAGTCGACCGACTATTCGAAGAAGGCGTTCGCCGCCAGCACTGCGATGTTCGAGAAGCTTCTCGGCGCGCGCAGCGTTGAATCGGCGGTCCAGATTCAGACCGAATTCGCCAAGCAGGCTTACGAGGGCTTTGTCGCTCAGGCGACCAAGGTTTCGGAGCTCTACACCCGAGTCGCCTCCGACGCGCTGAAGCCGGTCACCACGGCCTACGCCAGCGTCCAGAAGTAATCGGGCGATCGTCGCCGCAGTGCGCGGCGAAAATAAATCGCATGAGCCGACGCCGGCGCCTTTCAAGCGCCGGCTTTTTTTATTTTCATCCTTTGCGAACGATTCCCGTCATTGCCGCGTTTTCCCGCAAAGCCCGCGAATCAGCGCGAGACGGAGGCTCAAAAGCGCGCGCATTCAGCTTCTTGCCATTCGACGCGTCGAGGGTCTTGCGCGTGACGGACAAATTGGCAATGCTGCCATTCGGCAATGGCATCTAGCGTCGGCGGCGCGTCGTACATAGATTGGGTTGCTTCAGTTTCGTGTGCGCGTAAGAATGTGCGTTCAGGCCCAACCGGCATCAATCGGGGTCTTTCCGTGGCTGCCGCTTCAAATCCGTTGGTTGTTCGGCTGCGAGCGGGGATGGCTCGGCTGGCGCGCTGGTTCTATCCGGCCTTCGGCGCGGCCCCGGCCCAGACTCCGGCGCGGCTGATGGCCGCGCGCGAAACCAAAAGAGGGGGAGAAACACCGGGCGCCGGCGCGGCGGTCATCACGCGCACCCGGACGCAGACCAAGCGTCCGAACATGTATCGCGTGCTGTTGCTCAATGACGACTACACGCCGATGGAATTCGTGATTTCAATTCTGCAGGCGTTCTTCAACAAGGACGCCCAGGAGGCGACGCAGATCATGCTCCAGGTGCACCACAACGGCGTCGGCGAGTGCGGCGTCTATACCTATGAGATCGCGGAGACCAAGGTGTCGCAGGTGATGGACCACGCGCGTAAGAATCAGCACCCCCTTCAATGCATCATGGAAAAGAAGTGAAAGGCGCCCGATGCCGATTTTCTCCCGCGCGCTCGAAAAGACTCTCCGTCGGGCGCTCTCGCTCGCCAATGAGCGCCGTCACGAATATGCGACGCTCGAGCATCTGCTGCTGGCGCTGATCGACGACGTCGACGCGGCGGCGGTGCTCAGGGCCTGCGGCGTCGACCTCGACGGGCTGCGCAAGACCGTCGTTCACTATCTCGATACGGAGCTCGAGAACCTCGTCGTCGACAGCCAGGAAGAGGCCAAGGCGACGAACGGCTTCCAGCGCGTCGTGCAGCGGGCGGCGTTCCACGTCCAGTCGTCGGGTCGCGAGGAGGTGACCGGCGCCAACGTGCTGGTCGCGATCTTCGCCGAGCGCGAGACGCACGCGGCATATTTCCTGCAAGAGCAGGATATGACCCGCTACGACGCGGTCAACTACATCAGTCACGGGATCGCCAAGCGTCCGGGCCACGCGGATCCCTCGCGCCTGCCGCGCGGGACCGATGAAGAGCATGAGTCGCGCGATTCCAAGGAGTCGAAGGACAACTCGGATTCAAAGAAAAAGGAAGGCGCCTTGGAAGCATATTGCGTCAACCTCAATCGGAAGGCGCGAGAGGGGCGCATCGATCCGCTCATCGGCCGCGATGCCGAGGTTCAGCGCACGATCCAGGTGCTGTGCCGCCGGCAGAAGAACAATCCGCTGCTGGTCGGCGACCCCGGAGTCGGCAAGACGGCGATCGCCGAGGGCTTGGCGCGCAAGATCGTCAACTCGGACGTGCCCGAGGTGCTCGCCGAATCGACCGTGTTCGCGCTCGACATGGGCGCGCTTCTCGCCGGCACCCGCTATCGCGGCGACTTCGAGGAACGCCTGAAGCAGGTGATGAAGGAGATCGAGCAGCACAAGGATGCGATTCTCTTCATCGACGAAATCCACACCGTCATCGGCGCCGGCGCCACCTCGGGCGGAGCGATGGACGCGTCGAACCTGCTCAAGCCCGCGCTCGCGCAGGGAACCCTTCGCTGCATCGGCTCAACCACTTACAAGGAATACCGGCAGTACTTCGAGAAGGACCGGGCGCTCGTCCGGCGGTTCCAGAAGATCGACGTCAAGGAACCGAGCGTCGCCGACGCGATCGAGATCCTCAAGGGCCTCAAGCCCTATTTCGAGGAGTTCCACAAGCTGCGCTATACCGGCGAAGCGGTGAAGGCCGCGGTCGAGTTGTCGTCGCGCTACATCCACGACCGCAAGCTGCCCGACAAGGCGATCGACGTTATTGACGAGACGGGCGCCTCGCAGATGCTGGTGCCGGAGCCCAAGCGCAAGAAGACGATCGGGGTCAAGGAGATCGAGGCGACCGTCGCCTCGATGGCGCGCATCCCGCCGAAGTCGGTGTCGAAGGACGATACCGAGGTGCTCCAGCATCTCGAGGAGACCCTGAAGCGGGCCGTCTACGGCCAGGACGAAGCGGTCGCGGCGCTGGCGTCGGCGATCAAGCTCGCTCGCGCCGGCTTGCGCGACCCGGAGAAGCCGATCGGCTGCTACCTGTTCTCCGGTCCGACCGGCGTCGGCAAGACCGAGGCCGCGCGCCAGCTCTCGCTCAGCCTGGGACTGGAGCTGATCCGATTCGACATGTCGGAATATATGGAGCGCCATACGGTTTCGCGCCTGATCGGCGCGCCTCCCGGCTATGTCGGCTTCGATCAGGGCGGCCTGTTGACCGACGCGATCGATCAGCATCCCCACTCGGTTCTGCTGTTGGACGAGATCGAGAAGGCGCATCCCGATCTGTTCAACATCCTTCTGCAGATCATGGATCACGGCAAGCTGACCGACCACTCGGGCAAGGCTATCGACTTCCGCAATGTGATCCTGATCATGACCACCAACGCGGGCGCGCGGGATCTCGCCGGGGCCGCCTTCGGCTTCCACAAGTCGAAGCGCGAGGGAGACGACCGCGAAGCGATCGACCGGCTGTTTGCGCCCGAGTTCCGCAACCGGCTCGACGCGATCGTGCCGTTCTCGCGCCTGCCGGAGTCCGTCATCGCCCGGGTCGTCGACAAGTTCATTCTCCAACTCGAGGCTCAGCTCAGCGACCGCAACGTCACGATCGAGCTGACCGACGAAGCGCGCGAATGGCTGGTCAAGAACGGCTATGACGAATCGATGGGCGCGCGCCCGATGGCGCGGGTGATCCAGACCCAGATCAAGACGCCGCTTGCCGACGAAGTGCTGTTCGGACGATTGAAGAGCGGCGGCGTGGTCAAGGTCGTGGTCACGGCCGACGAGACGGGTACAAAGAAGCTCAGCTTCGTCTATCCGGAAGGTCCGGCCCAACCACGGCTCGAGCGCGACCTCATCGTCGCCGCCGGCGCGCGACGTTCGCGTAAGCGCGTTGAGCCCGCCGATTCGGGCCCGGCCGACAAGGAGCCCGCTCCGGAGACGCCGTAGGCGGGCCCGACTCGGTTCCGAAAGGCCGCATGTTCCGCTCGGAGGCTCGTGCGACCTGAGCGCGCCTGGACGATAGGCCACTGATCGCATCCAGAGCATAGGGCCGTCGTCCGGTCCCACATATTGCTGGGGCGGGTGGCCGGAGGCCGGAGGGTGGTCGGCAACCCTGCCGGATTGCACCAGCGTCGCCGCGAGCTTGTAAAAGCGCGCGCGCTGCCTTCCACACCCCATCCGTCGGCCTTCGGCCGACACCTTCCCCGCTCCGCGAAGAAGGGGGGCGCCGAACGTCGAGATGTGTGAATGCCGCCAGTCATACGCGGCTTGGCTGGACGCGACTCGCGTCTCGATTCGCCGCCGCGGACAAAAAAGAACCGGAGAAAAGTTGCCTTTCCTCCGGCCAAAATCAGTTCAGATCGGAGCGCTGAGCGCTCAGAACTTGTAGTTCACGAGAGCGCGGAAGATCGACGCGTTGTAATCGATCTTCGCGCTCGCATAGGTGTTGGGGAAGAAGAACGCGGCGGCGGAGTTCGGGTTCGCCAAGATTTTGGTACTGCCGAGGTCAGCGTAAAGATATTCCGCGCCGATGGTGATGTTGTTGGTGAGCGCGTATTCAACACCCGCTCCGATCGTCCAGCCGACGCGAGTGGAACTGGGGCTGCCGCCAAAAAAGATGCCATTGTTATTGTCATAGGCGCTGAAGTGCGCGCTGCCGCCGCCGTAAGCGACGCCGCCCGTTCCGTAAATCTGCAGGCGATTGTCGGGGGTGACGACGAAGCCGACCTTGCCGCGCGTCGTTCCCAACCAATCCAGGCTCGCCTTGGCGTTCACGTTGAGTTCATCGCCGAGAAAGAGCCCAGCCCCGCCAAAGGGGGCGCTGGTGGAATTGAAGGTCTTGCTCAGGGTCGTCCCGTCGAAGTCGGTTACGACACCGAGCACGAACGCCCCGGTCTGCCAATTGTAGCCAGCCTGGCCGCCGCCGATGAATCCGCTCTGCCCGTTTCCAATCCCGCCGGGAAATGAGCTGTTAAGGAAATCGCCGGCGACAGGGTCAAAAAGCGTCACCGAACGGCTGCCGCTGGTGATGATGCCGCCGGCGTTAAGACCGACGTAGAACCCGGTCCACGTGAAGGGCGGCGGCACGAAGATCGGCGCCGGCGCCTCTTTCCTGGTCGGAAGGTCGGCTGCCTGCGCCGCGACCGCTCCTGCGACCGTTAGCGCCGCAACTGCGACTCCTTTGAGCCAATTGTTAATCATGCCATGTCTCCGTTTTGATACGGCACGCCATACGCAACCCGCGCGCGCCCCGCCGCTAATAACAATGCCGAGACTATACGGTTCGGTTCCGGGCCTGTCCACCCTCGCTTATGGAATCGGCTGAATTTGCGGGCGGATGTGGCAGAATCGCCACAGATTTGGCAACGCTTCGTTAACCATCTTCATCTACTCGCTACCAGACTGGCGAGCAGCACCGCGATGACGCCGGTCAGGAATATTCCGTCGAAAGTCCCAGCGCCGCCAATTGACGCGACTGGAGCGCCCAGGCTGCGCAAAACGCCGAGATTGAGCAGATCGGCGCCGATCAGGACGCCGAGACTGCCGCCGATATAGGCGAGCGGCGCCGCAAAACGGCGCGACAGCGCCAGCGCCACAACAGCCGCCAGCAAGGGCGGGGCGAACGTAGGCACCGATATGCCCATGCCCGGAACCGGCGTCGCCAGCCGATGGACGACAAACGCGACAATCGCCGTCGCCAGCGCGCCGAACCCCCAGAGGCCGTAGCGCATGAGCAGATACAACGACAGCAGGATCGGAATCACGGCGCCGCCGACGTTGATCGCGAGAATCGTGCCTGGCCAATCAACCGTGACCGGGGCCAGAAACGGGACGCCGAAGATCTCCACCACTTCGCGTGAGACGATCCGCTCCTCCGGCAGACGCAACAGCGGCACATTGATGTACGAACCAAGCAGCGAGCCGAACAGCACCAGCGTCGCGACGCGCGGGTCGAGGCCGAGCGCCGAATAGGCGCGGCTCAACAGACCGATCTGCAGCAGCAGCAGGAGACCGAGCAGAATCGCGGCGAACAGGGTCGCGAGACCGACGCCGACCGGAAAGTAATGCATGTGAGTCAAGGGCGTCGGCGTCCGGAGCTTTGCGAAGCGGCAGGCGGGCTGCGATCATTCACGCTCCGGCCAGGGCGGCGATGATCTTCTCGGCCTGGGGCCTGAGCGCCTCGGCGTTCTGGAACGGTCCGCCCGGGGGCCTGAGCGCCACGCCCATCCAGCGCGGCAGGAGATGAAAATGGAGATGGAAGACCTGCTGTCCGCCCGCCGTTTCGTTGAACTGCTGGACCGAAAGTCCTTCCGCCTTCATGCCGGTCATGACGGCGCGCGCGACCTTCTGCACCGCCGGCATGAAGCGGGCGAGATCCGCGGGGTCGATGTCGAAGAGGGCGCGAGCCGCGACCTTGGGAATGACCAGCGTATGTCCGTCGGCGCGCGGCATGACGTCCATGAAAGCCAGCGCCACGTCGTCCTCGTAGACCTTCACGCACGGCGCTTCGCCGCGCAGGATCTTGGCGAAGATGTTGGTTGGATCATACGTCGGCGTCAAAGGATTCTCCCAAGCGTTCTTCGCCACCCGCGTCGCCTTCGCCGCGGCGGAAAGGCGCGTGTCCCTCGTAATGGGCGATCGTGCGCTCGACTGCCGCGCGCTCGTGTCCGAGATAGTCGGCGATCGCCCTGGCGAGTCGGGCGTCGGCGAATTCGTGCGCCGAATAGGTGAGGGCCGGCCGATAGCCGCGCGCCAGCTTGTGCTCGCCCTGGGCGCCGGCTTCGATCCGCCGCAATCCGCGCGAAAGCGCAAAGTCGATCGCCTGGTAATAGCAGACCTCGAAATGCAAAAACGGCCGGTGCTCGATCGCGCCCCAATTGCGGCCATAGAGCGCGTCGTCGCCGATGAAATTGATCGCGCCCGCGATATAGCGCCCGGCGCGGCGCGCCATCACCAGCAGCACGCGGTCGGCGAGCGTCGCCCCGATCAGGTCGAAGAACGCGCGAGTCAGGTAGGGGCGGCCCCATTTGCGTGAGCCGGTGTGGATGTAGAACTTGAAGAAAGCGTC
>JBAUXQ010000725.1:0-4448 GCA_049584355.1 Roseiarcus sp.
GGTCAGTCAGGGGCGGCGACCGGCGACGCCTCGCCAATCAGGTAGATGAGGCCCAGCCTGAAGTCGTTTGAAGCCAGTCTGTTGCGGGATGAGATCGGACCCGCGAGGCCCGGGTAGGCGTCGGCGCCGCCGGTCGCGCCGGTCCCATAGCTCAGGTAGCGGTAGCTCAGTTCGAGCTTCAGCGTGGCCGTGAGGTCGTAGTCCACGCCGGCCATCGCCGCCCAGGCGAAGCTCAGTCGCGAGCCCGAGGCGAAGCCTCCGCCCCAGCCGGGGCCGACTGCGCTGACGCTCGACAGCCGGTTGTCGGCGAAGCCAACTCCAGCGCCGAGGAAGGGCGAAAACCCGTACCAGGCGGCGGGAGTGACAGTGCCGTTGACCAGGCCGACGAACGAGGCGACGTCGGCGCGAAAGGCGTCCCCGGTTTGCGCCAACCCTGCCCAGGCGTCAGCCGCGCCCGAGCGGAGGCTTGCGCCGAAGCGATATTCGATCGTCGCATCGGCGCGAAACCAGCTCGTCGCCTGATAGCCGGCGCCGACATCGACCATGCCGAAGGGCGAGAGCGACGGGCGCCAGACCGCTTGCGTTGCGATCGGGCCGGCGAGCGGCCCGGGCGTGATCTCGAGTTTCGGCGCCGCCGCATTGACGCCGCCGCCCACGTCGCCGCGCAGATACCAGCCGCTGAATTCCTCCTCGGCGGCCGA
Source organism: Roseiarcus sp. (assembly GCA_049584355.1). Taxonomy (GTDB): domain Bacteria; phylum Pseudomonadota; class Alphaproteobacteria; order Rhizobiales; family Beijerinckiaceae; genus Roseiarcus. The sequence goes on from JBAUXQ010000725.1 coordinate 702, forward strand.
CGCCGGAGGAAGGGACGGCGCCGGCGGCAAATCGGCGGCTCTCGCCCATCCGGAGAAAGCGGCGGCGATCGCCGCCAGGGCGAGCGGCCCGAGCTTGGCCATGACGACGCTCCCTTCGTTCGGCCCAGGCCACCCCGACCCCCGAAACCCGGGAAAAACTGTCATGCCCGTCTTAACGGCGTCTTAACCCTAACGCTCAGTCATCACCGAGGGTGAACTGGTCTGCGCGACCGCTCAAGCGGCCTGGCGGGCCGGCGCGCCGATCGTCCCGCGGATCGCCTCGGCGAGCGCCACGGCTTCTTCGGTCGGGCGCCCCGGCGCGTGGATGAGGCCCATGCGGGTCAGGGGTAATTCGGGCAGGCCCTCGGTCCGCCCCAGCACGCGCAAGCCTGGCCCGACCATTGAGACGGGCAGGATCGTCGCCGCGAGCCCGGCGCGAACGATCGATCCGATCGCGGTGAAATTCTTGGAAAAGAACAATCCGCGGGTCGCTCGCGGGGCGGCGGCGAGCGCGTCTTCCGCGGCTCGCCGCCAGACGCAGGTGCCGCTGGCCAGCGCCAGCGGTATTGGAGACCCCTCCTCGGTCCGGAACCGCTCGGCGGCCGCCCAGACCAACGGCTCCTCGCGCAGCAGCTCGAAGCCATGGAATCCCGTGAGCCTCCCCGGCTCGAGCGCTCCGGCCGTGACCAGCGCCAGTTCAAGCGCGCCGGCCGCAACCTGCGCCGCGAGTTCGATCGACGCTTCGCAGGCGACCGAGACTTCAACCAGAGGATGGCGGCGATTGAACCGCGACAGAATTTCGGCCAGGAACGACTCGGCGTAGTCGTCGGGAATCCCGAGCCTGACGGCGCCCCTGAGGCCCTTGCGCGACAGCGCCGCCATCGCGCCGGCCTCGACCTGGACAATACGGCGGGCGAATTCGATCAGTCTCTCGCCCTCGTCGGTCAGGCGGGCGCCGCGACCCTGCTTGACGAACAGGGCGCAGCCCAACTGCTCCTCCAGCCGGCGGATGTGCATCGAGACGGCGGACTGGGTCTTGTGCACCCGTTCCGCCGCCCTGGTGAACGAGCCGGAATCGACGATGGCGAGGAACGAGCGAAGCTGGTCGGTGTCGAGCATGGGACCTATCCGAAAAAATGATCAGTTACTCTACAGACATTCGTTGGACCGATCAATAGGGCTCCCTATATAAAAAGTCATTCCGAGATTGAACGGCCTCCCCGGCGCTGGCTTGGCGCCGAACGGATGGTTGTCCCTTCAAGCAGGAGGCGAACATGGTTGGTCCATTCACACACTCAGCCTCTCACGCTGCGAACGCCTTGTGGCGCATTCTTTCCTGGCCGGCGCGAGTCGGCGCGGCGCGGCGCACGATGTCCGAATTGGCGCGGATGTCGGAATACGAGCTGCGCGACATCGGCCTGACACGGTCCGATGTCAACGACGCAACCGCGCTGCCCCTCGACGCCGACCCGTCCGGCCTGCTCGTCAGGCGGCGGGCCTGGCGTGAGCCGCCGGCCAGCGGACGCGCCAATCTCGCGGCCTGATCGAGGCCGCGGTCGGCCGCGCGGAATGCGACGACCGGCCCTCCCCAAAGGCGGCGAAAAGGTCTAGGAGGTTTCCTTCAAGGATCGCGACCGCCTTTCCGGAGGGACCTCATGACAGCGCACTCGACCGTCGCGGGCGTTGAGATCACCGCCAAGCCTGGCGGCCGGCAGGCCGAAATCCTCAACGCCGAGGCGCTGGCGTTCCTGGCCGGCCTGCACCGGCGCTTCAACCGGCAGCGGCTCGAGTTGCTCGCGCGGCGAACGGGTCGCCAGGAAGACTTCGACGCCGGCAAGCTGCCGGACTTTCTCCCCGAGACGAAATCGATCCGCGACGGCGACTGGAAGGTCGCCACGATCCCCGCCGACCTTCTCGACCGCCGGGTCGAGATCACCGGCCCGGTTGACCGCAAGATGATTGTCAACGCGCTGAACTCGGGCGCGAAGGTCTTCATGGCCGATTTCGAGGACGCCACCTCGCCGATGTTCGCCAACATGGTCGAGGGCCAGGCCAATCTCAAAGACCGTTGGGCGGGCAAGATCGACTTCACCGATCCGGCGACCGGAAAGACCTACGCCCTCAAGAACAATCCGGCGGTGCTGATGGTCCGCCCGCGCGGCTGGCATTTGCCCGAGCGGCATGTCGCCGTCGACGGCGAGGAAATGTCCAGCTCGCTGTTTGATTTCGGCCTTTATGTCTTCCATTGCGCCACGGCGCAAATGGCCGCCGGCGCGACGCCTGCCTTCTATCTGCCGAAACTCGAGAGCCGGCTCGAAGCGCGACTGTGGAACGAGGTTTTCTCCCACGCGGAGCGTGAACTCGGCGCGCCGCATGGATCGTTCAAGGCGACGGTGCTGATCGAGACGTTGCCGGCGGCGTTCGAGATGGATGAGATCTTGTACGAGCTCCGCGATCACATCGTCGGGCTCAATTGCGGCCGCTGGGACTACATCTTTTCGTTCATCAAGCGCCTCGGCAAGAACCCCGCCTTCCTCACCCCCGACCGCTCGGAAATGACGATGGGCAAGGCGTTTCTCAGCGCCTATTCGGCGCTGTTGATCAAGACCTGCCACCGTCGCGGCGCCTTCGCGATGGGCGGGATGGCGGCGCAGATTCCGGTCAAGGGCGACAGCAAAGCGAACGAAGAGGCGTTCGCCAAGGTCCGCGCCGACAAGGAGCGCGAAGCGCGCAACGGGCACGACGGCACCTGGGTCGCGCATCCCGATCTGGTGCCGATCGCGATGGACGTGTTCAACCGCCTCATGCCGCAGCCGAACCAGCTGTCCGTCCTGCGCGACGACGTCAAGGCATCGGCGCGCGAACTGCTCGAGGTTCATAAGGGCAAGCGGACCGAAGAGGGCCTGCGCGAGAACCTGCGCGTCGGCGTCCAGTATATCGAGGCCTGGCTTAGGGGCCGCGGCGCCGTGCCGATCTATAACCTGATGGAGGACGCGGCGACGGCCGAGATCTCCCGCGCCCAGGTTTGGCAATGGCTGCATCTCAAGGCCAAGCTCGACGACGGCCGCGAGGCGACGCCGGCGCTGTTCAAGGAGGCGCTCAAAGGCGAGATGGAGCGGGTCAAGAGCGAGGTCGGCGCCAAGGCGTTCGACGGCGGGCGGTTCAAGGATGCGATCGCGCTGTTCTCGGACATGTCGCTTGCGGGCGAGTTCGAGGAGTTCCTGACTCTCCCGGCCTATAAGCTGATCGATTGACGCGGCCCCCGGACACGCTCGCCTCGTCCGGATGGATTCCCAAGGGCGGGCGCAACAAGATCAAAGCCGGGGGCAACGAAATCAAAGCCGCGCACAACAAAATCAAAACCGGGCACAACGAAAACCAAATCCGCCACAACGAAATCAAAATCGCTTTTCCCGCCCCTAATCTATATTTATCAATTGGTTAGCTTTCTTACGACCAGATGGAGACGGCGATTGCCGCCCGTCCGCCCGTGTCACTCAACGAATGAAACCCTACCACGAATTCTGCTTTTCCGGAAGAGATTTTTTGCCTTTTATAGCGTTGGCTGTTGGTCGCTGTGTTTTCCGCCGGGACGAGCGGGCCGTGACGGGGGAGGGCGTCCGCGGTTCTGTTCCCGTTGCGGCTGGAACCGTCTCGCGCCCTCACATCCCGTAGCCGCGGGCCATCGCCGCGGCGCAGAGCGGGATCAGCGCGAACAGCCCGGCTTCGGCGTAGAGCGCCCGGCGC
>JBAUXQ010000726.1:0-5145 GCA_049584355.1 Roseiarcus sp.
GGCAGGTGACTTCGATCTTGGCCCAGCAAAGCGATTCGACATCTCGGCGGGTGGAGGCGGTAGGCATTCTCGACGCCGACGCGTTCAACCAGCGTTACGAGCGCTACACGCCATTGGGTCTGCCGCAGGTGCGGGGCGATTCGCGCTAGAAAACCCGTTCCGAAAACCCATTGAAAAGGCCCGAGCAAATCCAAGCAATCTTATTTGGATTAGCTTGGTGCGGTTCGGTATTGCTTGGAGCTATTTGGCCGCCGAGCCGAGCCCGCGCGCCCGCGTGTGGATCGTTCGGGAGGCGCTGGAGCGACGGTTTCATGAGGCTGGAGCGACGGTTTCATGAGATGGATTCACAATCGGGCTCGCGAGTCGTCAGCGAGGCGCGTCGAGGGCCCCGATGTTTTGCGCGCGCGCCCATATGCGGTCGAAATTGGCCTCGAACGCATCGACGACCGCTTGATCGGTAATCAAGATCAGATCGTTGTCCTGGCTGGCGAGCCCGGAGCGGGAGAAGTTGCCCGAACCCGTCCGCAACACCTCACCGTCGACGGCGTACGCTTTCAAGTGCATCAAGACGCCCTTGCCCTTGACCCGCGCGACGACATTCGGATGGGCCAGCAACGCTTCGACGACTCCCCCTCGAAAGGGTCCGTGCTCGGCGAATTGAGACTTGTCGAGATAGAGGCGGATGACCACGTCGCGTTCTGCCGCGTCGGTCAACGCCTCGATGATTTGCGGATCGGAGAGGACATAAGCCGCCATGTCGATGGACAGTTCGGCGCGGCCAATCTCCTGAACGTCGACGTTCTCGAGATTTTCTCGCGGAGCATAATGAATCTCGACCCGGGTTCCGCTCTCGGCCCACGTTGTGATCGGCAAGATCAGCCCAGCGATGCAAATAGTGAGAGTGAAGCGGGTCGCCATTGGCCATCTTGAGCGCGTTGCTTTATACAACTTATAGTTGTCATGGGTTGCAAAGGCAAGAGAGGGCACGATATTGCCAGTCGCGGGCGATTTATCGGATGATGCGTTCCTTGGAGAGGCGATGAACGCGGTTGCCGAAGTCATTAGACGTCCCTCAGTCTGTCCACACGACTGCCCTTCGGTATGCGCTCTCGACGTCGAGGTGATCGGCGGAAAGCGTATCGGCCGCATCCACGGCGCGCGTGATCAGACATATACGTCCGGTGTAATCTGCGCCAAAGTCGCCCGCTATTGGGAGCGAATTCACCACCCGGATCGGCTTACCGAGCCCCTGCGCCGTGTAGGCCCGAAGGGAAGCGGCCAATTTGCGCCAATCGGTTGGGATGAGGCGCTCGACCTCGTCGCCGACAAATTTCTGACGGTCGAGCGCGAGCTCGGGCCCGAAGGCGTCTGGCCGTACTTCTACGCCGGCACGATGGGTCTCGTGATGCGCGACGGAATCGAACGCCTCACGCACGCGAAACGCTATTCCCGCTTCCACGGCACAATTTGCGTAGGGATTGCCTGGCCCGGATATGTCGCCGGCGCCGGTCGGCTGATGGGCGCCGATCCGCGGGAAATGGCGAAGTCGGATTGCGTCGTCATCTGGGGCACCAACGCGGTCGCCACTCAAGTCAACGTCATGGCCCACGCAGTTCGCGCGCGTAAGGAGCGCGGCGCCAAGATTGTCGCGATCGACATTTATGAAACGGAAACGATGCGCCAGGCCGATCTCGCATTGTGCCTGAGGCCAGGGACGGACGGAGCGTTAGCCTGCGCCGTGATCCACGTTTTGTTTCGCGATCGTATCGCTGACTGGGACTATCTCGAGCGATATACCGACGCGCCGTACGAGCTCGAGGCGCACGTGCGGAGTCGCGGACCCGCCTGGGCGAGCGCGATCACCGGCCTCAGCATCGCCCAAATCGAGGATTTCGCCGCGCTGGTCGGGCGGACGAAACGAACCTTTTTCCGCCTGGGCTACGGCTTCTCGCGTCAACGCAACGGCGCGGCGAACATGCACGCGGCTGTGTGTATTCCTGTCGTTACCGGCGCCTGGGCGTACGAGGGAGGCGGCGCCTTCCACAGCAATAGTGGCGTGTACAAGCTTCGAAAAACGATGATCGAGGGTCTGGACGTCCGCGACTTGAGCGTTCGTCGTCTGGACCAGTCGCGCATCGGATCAGTGCTTACCGGTGACGCGGAGGCGCTGAAAGGGGGCCCGCCCGTGCGAGCCATGTTGGTCCAGAACACAAATCCGCTGGCCGTCGCTCCGCACCAGGAGAAAGTCCGTCGCGGATTTTCGCGCGCCGACCTGTTCACGTGCGTCCACGAGCAATTCATGACCGACACCGCGCGCCATGCCGATGTCGTCCTGCCGGCGACCATGTTCCTGGAGCATGACGACCTTTATACCGCCGGAGGCCATCAGCATTTGCAGTTCGCGCCGAAGGTGATCGAACCGCCCGAGGGCTGCCGCTCGAATCACGAAGTGATCGCAGGTCTCGCTCGGCGGGTCGGCGCCGAACATCCGGCATTTTCGATGTCGCCGCGGGAAATCATTGATTGGACGCTGCGCGAATCCGGCTACGGCGATCTCGCGACCCTCGAAACGGAGCGCTGGCTCGACCTTCAGCCGCCTTTCGAAGAGGCGCACTTCCTTGGTGGCTTTGGCTTTCCGGACGGAAAGTTTCGGTTCAAGGCGGACTGGACGGACGCGCCGGTCGCCAATGACGGGATGCGCGGCCCCTGGCGCGAGATGCCGAGTCTGCCGGACCACTGGCCGATAAACGAGGAGACGGACGAGGATCGCCCGTTCAAGCTTGCGACCTCTCCCGCCCGGAATTTCCTGAATTCGAGCTTCACCGAGACTCCAACCTCGCGTTCGCGCGAACAGCGACCCGAAGTGCTCATGAATCCGTCGGATGCGGCTCGGCTGGGGCTCGCGCAAGGCGACGTCGTGCAACTCGGCAATGAGCGCGGACGAACGCGATTGCACGTACGGATATTTGAAGGCGTGAACCCGGGAATCCTTGTCAGCGAGGGCGTTTGGCCTCCTTCGGCCTTTCTAGACGGGTGGGGAATCAACACGCTTGTCGGCGACGACAGCGTCGCTCCGCATGGCGGCGTGGCGTTTCATGACGTCAGTGTGTGGGCGCGCCGAGCGTGAACGGCGCCTTATCGCACTTTCTTTGCCAGGGTTGGCGCGATATACGAAATCGCAGTTGTTAACGAGTACGTCCCTTCCCCGCGCGAGCGAAACGAAATGAAGAAGCCGTCCGGCGCGCAGACCGACGGGTCTGCGCAAAGCCTTGTTGACATGGTTGCGATCGACCGGCTCGCAAAGATCGCGGAGCGATACGATCTTAGCGAGGTTGAAATCAGCCTCGGAGACCTGCGGGTTCGCCTGGCGCGTGAGCGATCGCGATCGGCTCAGGCCATCACAGCGGCCTTTGAGGCGGCTCCCGTTACCGGCAATGCTGAGCAGGGGTCCGCCGTTCCTTCGATTGCGCAGCCGCCAGCCGTGGATATCGCGGGCGCGGTGAAATCGCCCATGGTCGGCACGGCGTATTTGCGCGCAAGTCCGGAAGCCAAACCATTCGTGGAGCTTGGATCTGCGGTGAAGATCGGAGACAAGCTTCTGCTCGTCGAAGCGATGAAGACCTTCAATGACATTGTCGCCCCGCGGGCCGGTAAGGTCGTCGGCATTCTGGTCGTCGACGGCGCGCCGGTCGAGTACGATCAGCCGTTGATGGTCATCGAATGACCGCCAATCAGGGGTGCGAGGCGGGCGTCGCCGGCGATCGGGGACCTTGCCTCGATGTTCGATAAGATCTTGATCGCCAATCGGGGCGAAATCGCGCTGCGAGTGATGCGCGCCGCCAAGGAGCTCGGCATCGCCACCGTCGCGGTCTATTCGACCGCCGACCGAGACGCGATGCACGTCAAACTCGCCGATGAGAGCGTTTGCATCGGGCCGCCGCCCGCACGCGACAGCTATCTCAACATCCCCGCCATCGTCGCAGCGTGCGAGATCACCGGCGCGGACGCCGTTCATCCAGGCTATGGGTTTCTGGCCGAAAATGCGCGTTTCGCGGACATCCTTGAAGAGCACGAGATCACCTTCATCGGTCCAAAGGCCGAGCACATACGGATGATGGGGGACAAGATCGAAGCCAAGCGCACCGCGGCGCGTCTCGGAATCCCGTGCGTTCCGGGATCCGAAGGCAGCCTGCGGGACGAAGGAGAAGCGCGCCGGATCGCAGGCGAGATCGGTTACCCGGTCATCGTCAAGGCTGGGGCTGGCGGGGGCGGCCGGGGCATGAAAGTCGCGCGCGGGCCCGATGAACTCGCCGACGCTATCGCCTCCGCCAAGATCGAAGCGAAGACCGCCTTCGGCGACGACGCCGTGTATCTTGAGAAATATCTGGCTAAGCCGCGCCACATCGAAGTCCAGGTGCTCGGCGACATCCAGGGCCATGCCATTCACCTCGGCGAGCGCGACTGCTCCCTGCAGCGCCGCCACCAGAAGGTGTGGGAGGAAGGTCCCTCCCCTGCCTTGAACCCCGAGCAGCGCGACAGCATTGGCGGAGTCGTCGCGAGGGCCATGGCCGAACTGGGCTACGTCGGCGCCGGGACGGTCGAGTTCCTCTACGAGGACGGAAAGTTCTTCTTCATTGAAATGAACACTCGCGTGCAGGTCGAGCACCCGGTCACGGAAATGATCACCGGGATCGACATTATCAATGAGCAAATCAAGATCGCAGCCGGCTCTCCCCTTTCCATCGCGCAGGACGAGGTTCGATTCCTTGGCGCAGCGATCGAGTGCCGAATCAACGCCGAGCATCCCCGGACGTTCGTTCCCTCCCCGGGTCGAATTACGTACTTTCATCCCCCCGGCGGTCTCGGCATTCGCGTCGATTCGTCCGTCTATCAGGGGTATGTGATTCCCCCCTATTACGATTCGCTAGTCGGCAAGCTTATCGTGCACGGACGAACCCGAACCGAGGCGCTCATGCGGCTAAGACGCGCCCTCGACGAATTCATCGTCGACGGGATCGAGACGACGCTGCCGCTCTTTCGCGCCCTGGTTCGAAACTCGGACGTCCAGAACGGCCAATATCACATCCACTGGCTGGAAGATTTCCTGAAGAACGAAGCCCAGGTGGAGACGGCTACCGGCAGCCC
>JBAUXQ010000727.1:0-1697 GCA_049584355.1 Roseiarcus sp.
GTTGGCGGCCCGCAGGCTCGCAAGCGCGCGCAGAGTCGCCTCGCCGGTTTCCGGCTTGCCGAGATAGCCGGTCAAAAGGGCGGCGCAGCTGGAGAGCACGCCTATTGCTTGCAATCCGGCGACGCACTCGTCGATCATGCCGGCGTCGAAGGCCCGCCCGCGCCAGCCGGCGTAGCCCGCATGACTTGAGAACTGCACTGTCATCAGCGGCCAGACTTCGCGTCCGAGCCGCTGCAGCGGAAACACCGCCGCCGAATTGCCGACATGGCCATAGACGACATGCGACTGGATGGACAGGATCGGGGCGAGCATGCTCGACGAGACGACGATTCGCGGGCGCCGTCAAAGCGAAGCCCTTTTGGGCGCAGGAACCCCGCCGTGGCGCGCTTTTGGGGTCAAAGCCAATCAGGGGAGCTGGTTTCGCGGTCATTCCGGGTCGCGCTGGGAATCAGGCGCCTGGTCGAATGGCCGAAGCTCGCCCGATACCATTGCTGGACCTTCTCGGCGATGCAAAAGTAGGTCGACAGTCCGATGAGATGCGGAATGGAGGAGGAGCGGCGCAGTGAGCAGAGCAGGATGCGGGATCAGCCTTGTCGCGTTAGTGATGGGCGTCGCCGCGGCCGACGCGCAGAGCGCGACCAACATGGCCGCTCTGAGGGGTCTGGCGCCGGTATCCGCCCTGTCGAGCAGCCCGGACGGCAGGGCCGCCCTGGCCTCCAACTACACCGTCACAGGCGGAATCCAGACTGGAGTGGTACGGCAACCCACCTTGCTGCCGTTCGCCGAACAGCAGCAGCAGGCGCTTCGCGACGCCTTTATCACCGACGGCAATCTGACCCAACTGACGGACGGCCTCGGCACGACGCTTCAGGCCGCCTATCAGGCGCGCGCGCACTATCTCGATCGGGAGCGCTTCACCAGCATCTCCAAAGCCGTCGCAGACGTGATGGCCTACGCCAACTCGACGTCGGGATCGGATTCGAACGTCGGCAAATACTTCTTCGCCAACGGCACGATAGATGGCAAGAAGCCGGTTTCCGACCAGGCCCTGGCTATCTTCACGGATATCCATGGGGCGCCGGATCCGTTCGGCGTCGCCTATGGCCAACCGGGCGGGATGCCGGGCGCTGACAAGTACGGCAATTCCCGTCCGTTTCAGACCGAACCCACGATCCTGCCGATCGTAGGGCCGGACTATTTCAATGTTCCGGCCGGTAACGAGGTCTATAACCGTGGCCCGATCATGAACCTGATCGACAGCCCATCCTTCCCGAGCGGGCACACGACATATGGATACATGGGTTCGCTTGTGCTCGCCGTGCTGGCGCCTGAGCGGTATCAGGAGATGGTGGTTCGCGCGGCGGAATACGGCAATGACCGCATCATCATGGGAGCGCACTACGCCATGGACGTGCTGGGCGGCCGAACGCTGGCGGCCTACGATCTCGCCCACCTGCTCGCCAACGATCCCGCCTACGTCAACCGCCCGTTGAAGGATTTCGCCAGGGCGACCGCGATGTCCAGCCCTCAGGTCCCGGAGACGATCAGTGACTTCCGGGCGGCCGTCGCTGCAGCCCAGGCCGACCTGACCAAGGCGCTCGAGGCGGCATGCGGCGATACGGTCGCGGTTTGCGCGCGTCAGGACGTCGGCCGCTTCAACGCGTCCGCAATGAACGAGGCCTTCTACGCCACGACGC
>JBAUXQ010000728.1:0-1748 GCA_049584355.1 Roseiarcus sp.
TCCAGCTCAACAACATCAATGCGGCTCTGCAATTGCTCGCCACCGGCGCGATCATCGTGCTCGCCGCGGTTCTTCAGTCTCTCGTCCGTCGCCGCGAGGGATTGGGTCGATAAGTGCGACGCCAAACGTCACGACGCCAAAGGGAGTGAAAAGATGCATCGAATGAGAATGAGACCGATCTGCGCGCTGGCGCTGGGAACGGCTGTCGCAGCCCTCCTGGCCGGTTCGGCTTCGGCGCATATCGCCAAAGCCTGCGGCAAGGACGACAAATATGTCATTGGCTTCTCGCAGGCCAACAACGCCGAGCCCTACCGTCAGCACGTCAACGACGAATTGACCGCCGCGGCCAAGAAGGTCCCGCAATTCACGCTCCAGATCGCCGACGGCGCCGGCAACGTGAATACGCAAACCTCGCAGATGGATAATTTCATCACCCAGAAGGTTGATCTCATCCTGATCTCGCCGTTCGAGGCAGCGCCGCTCACCCCGGTCGTCGCGCGGGCGATGAAGGCGGGCATTCCGGTGATCGAGCTCGACCGCAAGACAGTTGGCGACCCCGGCAAGGACTACACCGCCTTCATCGGCGGCGACAATTTCAAGATCGCCGAGGAGGCCGGGAAATACATGGCCGATAAGCTGCTCCCTCAGGGCGGCGAGGTCGCCGTGCTTGAGGGGTTGCCTTCTTCCACCCCCGCGGTCGAGCGGCTCAACGGCTTCAAGGCGGGGGTCAAGGCCAATTCGAAAATCCAGGTCGTCGCAGAGCAGGCCGCCGACTGGCTGCCGGACAAAGCCCAGACCGCCTTCGCCGCGATGCTGCAGGCTCATCCCGACATCAAAGCGGTCTACGCCAGCAACGACATGATGGCGGCCGGAGCGCGGCTCGCCGCGAAAGGCGACGGCAAGAAGGACGGCGATATCGCCATCATTGGCACCGACGGCCTGCCGGGACCATCCGGCGGCATCCGGGCGGTCGCCCAGGGCGAGTGGGCGGCGACGTTCACCTACCCGACCGGCGGACCGCAGGCGATCGACATGGCGAAGTCGATCCTGCTCGACTGCGCCGACAGCGTGCCGGCGACCGTGACCGTGCCGACGACGGCGATCACGCCCGACAACGCCAAGTCGATGATGGGCAACTGAACCGGGCCGTCAGCTCGAGCTGAGGAGGGCGGAAGCCACGCCTGGAAGGGGTGGCTTCCGCTCGGGCGCAGGGTCATCCCGGGAACCAATGATCGGGCGTCCGAGCAAGAGCGATCTGTATTCGGGTAGAATCGCGGAGCGAGCCCTGGGCGCTGACCCGAGACGGCTATCGCGCCGCCGGAGAACGAAACCGGGCATGGACGCTGCGGCGTTTGTGCGAACAAAAAAATCGGCTGGCGTAGACCGAGGCGAGGAACCCGCGACCGCTTGAAGCAATCGGGCGGTTTGAATATGGTAGGGCCGGCATCGACGAGCAGCGGACGCTGGCGCGCATACGCGCGCTGCGGGGTGGTCTGGTCGACCCGGCCGTCACCGCCCATCGTCAAGGACGCCGGCGAGGCCGGGCGGCTTGCAGCGTCCTTGGGAGGGGCTGGAGGGCGGTTTTTGAGCCCTTGCCGGTCACCGACGCTTCTAAAGAACGCGCCTAGGTGTACATTTGGCCGCAGGCGAGTTGGCGGATCTGTTGGAGCTTTGCTTTGACAACGTTTGGACAGCGGCTCTCACAGTTCAAGGGGTTTGGACCGGGCTTCGATTTCGCCCGCATCTTC
>JBAUXQ010000729.1:0-1557 GCA_049584355.1 Roseiarcus sp.
ATCGGTTCGCGCAGCGTGACGCCATTGACGAAGGTCACGATGCGCGCGCCGGGCTCGAGCCTGGTGTCGACGACGAAGCCAGGGACGAGCCGGGTATGGAGCGCGCCGATGTCGCGGACCGCCGCCCAGACCTCGTCCGCCGGCGCCTGCGTCGTGAGCTCGGATCGGATCGTCGCCATGGGCTTATTCCCCCCCGAAATAGGCTTCGAGCCGATAGCCCTCCGGGTCGAACACGTAGGCGGCGTAATAATGCGGCCCGTAATCCTTGCGCAGTACGGGCTTGCCATTGTCACGCCCGCCGTGCGCGAGCGCGGCGGCATGAAACGCCGCCACGCTCGCCCGGTTCGGGGCGGCGAAGCAAAAGTGCAGGCCCGACTTCGGGTCGTCGGCGACCGGACGCTCGGCGGAATTGATCCAGAAACCGACGCCTTCCTTGCCGTAACCGAGCGAGCCCTCGTCGGCGCTGAGGCAAGCAAATCCCAGCGGCTTCAGCGCCGCGTCGTAAAAGCCCTTGGCCTTCGCGATATCGCGAACGCCGATCGAAACGTGATCCAGCATGGGGTCCTCGATGGGTTGGCCGGCGCCGAGGCCGGTTGCGTTCGGGCCTCGGCATTTCCTTGGAGCCTAACCCTGGGACAGTTCTCCGGCTTGGGGAAAGTTGCTATCTTCGGGCCATGCAGATTAAAGCCCAATCGCTTATGACGCAGGGGGCCAAGTCGGCGGACGAGGGACTGGCGAAGCGAACGCTAGCGACCGGCGACGGATGGAGCGTGCGCGAAGTCGTCTGCAACGCGGGGCCGTCCGACAGGCCGTTCGAGGAGCGGCATGAGGGGTTCAGCGTCTCCGCGGTCATTGAAGGGAGCTTCACCTACCGTTCGGACGCCGGGCGCGGCCTGCTGTACCCCGGCGCCTTGCTGCTCGGAAACAGCGGCTCGTGTTTCGAATGCGGTCACGCGCACGGGGTGGGCGATCGCTGCATATCCTTGAATGTTCGCGACGACCTGTTCGGCGAGATAGCGGCGGCCACCGCGTCGACGAGCCGGTTTCGCTTTTCGGCCCCGAGCCTGCCGCCGTCGCCCAAAGCGCTGCCGGTCGTGGCGCTGATGGAGGCCTTGTCGTTACGGGCGCCTGCGCTCCGCCGCGAGGAGCTGGTCCTGGGGCTCATCGAGCGCGTCCTCGCCGCAATGGCCGATCAGAAGCGCATCGCCGCCGCGCCGGCCGCACGCGAGGCGCATCGGGTCGTCGAAGCGATCCGCCTGGTCGAGTCCGACGCCGCCCGACCGGTCCGGTTACAGGACCTCGCGGCGAGCGCGGGGATGAGCAAGTACCACTTCCTGCGCGTCTTTCGGCGGCTGACCGGCATGACCCCCTATCAATATCTCCTCAGCGCCAGAATGCGTCGCGCCGCGCTTGACCTCGCCTCGTCCCGCCGGCCGGTGCTGGCCATTGCGCTCGACAGCGGCTTCGGCGACCTCTCGACCTTCAACCACCGCTTCCGCGCTGCGTTCGGCGCGACGCCGACCCAATATCGCGCGTTGCGGCGCTAAGGCGCGGCCT
>JBAUXQ010000730.1:0-10336 GCA_049584355.1 Roseiarcus sp.
CCGCGGCCGCATCATCGGCCGCTTCGGCATTCGGGGTTTCGCTGAAGCTCAAATTCGTCAGCCAGGATGAGCAAAAGACCGTCACGTACGAGTACAACCGAATGGATGCCGTCCAGCGCACGTATGCGCCGCAAGGCTATTTCGGACTGATGCTCGCCAAGATCGACAAGTCCAAACATTTCCTCCAGGTCGACGGCACGGACACTTTCTTTCGTAAGTTCACCGTCGCCCTTACGCCCCCACACGATTTCACGTCGATCGGGCTTCAGACCGCACATGTGGCCTTGGATTACGGCGACTCGTCGGCTGTAGATCCCAAACACGCGGAGTTTGTCTTCGACACCGCCAATACCGCGCCAACCAGCTGGGACGTGTTCCAGGGGCAGGTCCGCTCGACGAAGTTCACCTACACGGCGGACTATAGCTTCGACCCGGAGTCTGGTTGGATCGGCGCGCAGGACCGGTATCAGCTGCCTCCGGTGACTACGGAGAACCGTCAGCTCACGCTGGACCCATTCAGTACGCTCGGATTCCTCTCCGTCGCCATCACCCCTGGGCGCATCGATCCTGGCATTGTCGACCGCGTGGAGGTCGCGCTGCAATACGCGGATCCGAGCGGCTGGACTGAATCAGACAGCTTCGTCGTTCGGGGCGATTCGAAGCCGCAGATCTGGAAACTGCGGCTGGCCGACAAGACCCAGCGCACGTATAGCTATACAACGCGCTGCGTACTGAAGGACGGCACAGTCTTCATGGCGGGGCCTGTCACGAGCACGGCGAGTGGCGTCATCATCAATGACGCCTTCAACGGGGGCATCGACGTCCTGGTGCAGCCTGCCTTCGACCCCGCGAAGACGAAAGCCGCTCTGATCGAACTCGATTACGAGGACTCCCAGGCAGGGTACAAGTTTCAAAACACGTTATACTTGCCGCTGGGCGGCACGCAGCCCACCCGGATGCATATCCCTGTGTTCGATCGCGCCAAGACGGAGTTCGAGTATAGGGTCACGACGATCGGCATCGACGGCCAACAGTATCAGGGCGATCTTGTGACGGCTAAGGGACCGGTTGTCTTGGTGGGCGACCGACCTTGATAGCGTCGACCGTGCTCGCTGCTGCGCGACGCATGGCTGCATGCAGCGGGACGCCGGACCGCATGGTCGATATGCTGGCTTGCTGCCTCGCGCCTCTCGAGGGATCGTGCTGGCCGGAAGTCGCTTGGAGGTTCAGCCGACTGACCTCGGACGGCTTTCCCGTGGAGTTCGGTTTCTCTGGCGAGGAAGACGGCTTCCGCGTCGTATGCGAGGTCGCAGGGCCGGAATGCGCCCATTCCGCGCGACTCGACGCGGGGCTTGCACTGATCCGCTCCCTCGGATTGACGCCTCCCGATCCGGCGCTTGTCCGCGCCTTGCGGGCGGCGCAGGCGGATGGCCCCCTGCAATGGGGATGCTGGCTCGGCTTGCGCTGTAAGAACGGTGACGTTCGGGCGAAGCTCTACATCGAGACGCCGCCCGGGAGCATCCCTCTGCCGCCGGTTCTTGCGGGCAGCCGGCCGCACATGATGGGCTGCGAACCATCGCGAGGCCTACTTGAGAGGTACGCCGTCATCCCCGATGCGAGCGAAGCCAGGCTCCGGCACGTGCTTCGTAGCTTGCCCACCCTCTCACAGGACATTCTGCTCGACGCCGTGGAGCGCCTTATCGGCCTGCCCCGGCGCAGCCCGCTCAGATGGCCCAGCGTCGGCGCAAGCATCGCCGAGCAGCCTGGGAGTTCTCCGAGCGTCGCCTTGTTCCTCCGCGCCGAAGCATTGCGTGACGGCGGGCGTGCGCTGCTGCCGATCTTCGCGCGCCGGGCGGCATACAGATCGCTGCTGGACTCGCAACCGCACGCCCTCTCCGGTCATGGGGTCCTCACTCTGATCCCGCATGACGACCGCGTTGAGTTCCGGACCAATTTCAGCGCGAGGCTCGCGGTCCAGAGTGAGGTCTTGGCTGGGCGACGGTTTGGAACGTGAATCCGGGGTCCCAAAATATGGACGCCTCCCAAGTTCGCGTCGGTTCAACCGATTTCAATCGTCGGCAAAACGCGGAACGCGTGACTGCGATCTACCGCGAAAGCTACGCCGCCGGCTACGGGAGCTTGTATGTAGAACCGTGGCGTCGGAAGCATGAATTAAACTTGCATAACTTGGGCCAAATCCTCGATGCGTCGCCGGCAGCCCAACCCTCATGGCTCGATCTCGCCTGCGGCCAAGCCTGGCATTTTGCGCGATTCGGCGGTCGAGCGCGTATGTACGGACTTGATTTGAGTCCGGCCCAACTGGCTCTCGCACGGCTTAGCGCTCCGACCGCCGCTTTTGTCTGCGCGGATATGGTCGAGGCCCCTTTTTTGTACGGGTCGTTCGACTTGGTAACGATGTTCTGGGCAGGCTATTGTTATCTGGATAGCGCGTTACGCACCGAAGCGTTGGTGCGTAACGCTATGCGCTGGCTCCGACCTGGCGGCACGCTGTATATCGAGGTGCTACTCGCTCGCGATCTCGCTTCCTTCAACGAGTCGCACTTCTCGCGTATTAACGGGTTCACTGTAACGCCCCGAACGAGGGACTACGAGCAGTGGGTCTACGACGATTTCGGAGGCAGGCACTGGATGACTAGTCCGCCACTCCCATTCTTTCTTAACATCGTTACTCCGGATTCTGAAGAGATCGAAGCCAAGCACGACGCTGGTTTCATGGTCCACTTGATAGCAAGAAAGCGCCGATAGCATCAGAGATTTGCGGGTCTTTGCGGCAAGTGCGCGACAAACGCTAGATCGGTTAGCGGATTCGTCGGATCGTTGTTCTCCACGTTTTTGTAAATCGCGCTCGCAAGCGAATCCATTTGCTGGAGCAGCGCTTCATAGGTCATCGTGTATTGCTGGCCAGGATTGCTGGGAACGAAGTTAGACATGTTCGCACCCCAGGGATCGTTGATATAGACGGTATCCTGATCCATATCGAATCCCGTAATCACACGCGCGTGATTGGCGATCTGCGAGTCCGTGCCGACGTTTGCCGCGATGAATATCGGCCCATATTGGTTCAGCAGATCCAGAAATCCCTGCGCCGTATAGTCCTGCGGCGCCTCGGCAACGAGGCCCCACGTCGTCAGGGCATTTCTTGCGCTTGTGAGATCCAATCCATTGCGCTCGTATGCGTCCTGAAAGCCCGGTATGTCGGTGAGCGTCCCCGGATCGAGGCACGTCTGCTGCGCCCAGCTTTCTATCATCGTCACACTCGCAGCCCAACAACTCATAGCTGTCTGTTGAGGAACCAGATCGACCACGAACGTTGTCATCATCGCCTCCTAATTTCGGTGACCGAGACAGACCCAGGACCGCCCGAGCTTGCGCATCGTGCTGCAGAATTCGAGAAGCGAGGCAGTTTGACGATCACGATGCAGTGATCGATGCTACACGTTCGGAACATTCACCTCCATCGAGAAAATTACCCATATGCAATGCTTCCTTCCGCGTTCGGGTTCGAGATCGAGGAAGAGATTGTCCGACCAATAAGCGTCACGCCGAACGCGGGCCTGAGGAAAGCTGCGCCGCGCTCCTATCGGCCTTCCCCGCGCGGATAAGCTTCAATTCGGCGTCCGCCAGTTTGAGGGGAGTCCGAAGGCCTGGCAGCTCGGCTGCCACGGCGTGTTGGAGCCCATATACCTGGACCATTCGTCGTTCGTAAAATTGCGGCCGGCGCGAAGACAGAGCGCGGCGAGCAGCTTTCGCTCGTCGACAAGCCAAAGCTTGATCTTGCCTTCCAGGCCGCCGCTGGCCAGCCGCCCGTCCGGCAGCACCGCCAGCTACCAAACCTCGCTGCCATGCTGGAGGACTACCGGCTCGCCCATACCCTCCCTCGGCCAGAGCTTGATCGCGCCGTCGTCGCCGGCGCTGGCCAGCCGCCCGTCCGCCAGCACCGCCAGCGACCGGAGCGGGCCGCCATGCAAGAGGACCTGCGGCGCGCGACGAAGGTCCCGAGACCAGAGCTTGATCGCGCCGTCTCGGCCGGCGCTCGCCAGCCGACCGTCCGCCAGCGCCGCCAGCGAAACGATCGGGCCGCCATGCCGCAGGATCACCGGCTCGCCGTCGCCGTCCTTGGGCCAGAGTTTGATCGTGCCGTCGCCGCCGCCGCTGGCCAGCCGCCCGTCCGACAGCACCGCCAGCGAGACGATCTGGACGCCATGGCGGAGGACCGCCGGCTCGCTGCCGCCGTCCGTCGACCAGAGCTTGATCGTGCCGTCGCCGCCGCCGCTGGCAAGCCGTCCGTCCGCCAAAGCCGCGAGCGCGGAAACCGAACTGCCGTGCGTGAGAACCATCGGCGCGCCAGCGCCCTCTTTCGGCCAAAGCTTGATCTTGCCATCGTACCCGCCGCTCGCCAGCCGCCCATCCGGCAGCGCCGCCAGCGACCAGACCGGGCTGCCTTGCAATAAGATCACTGGCGCGCCCATAGTTTCTATGCTCCAGAGTCTGATCGGGTTCTCGGAGCTGGCGCTGGCCAGTCGCCCGTCTGCGAGCACAGCCATCGACCGCACCCAACTGGCATCCGTCAGGACCACCGGCTCGCTCGCGCCCTCCTTTGGCCAGAGCCTGATCTTGCCGTCGTTGCCAGCGCTGGCCAGCCGACCGTCCGCCAGCACAGCCAGCGATTTGACTTGGCTGCCATGCGAGATGACCACAGGCTCATCCGTTCCCTCCTTCGGCCACAGCTTGATCTTGCCGTCGAAGCCGCCGCTCGCAAGTCGCCCATCTGCCAGCACGATCATCGTGGAGACCCCGATGCTGCCATGCGAGAGGGTGGCTGGCTCGCCGGCGCCCTCCCTGGGCCAGAGCTTGATCGTGCCATCGCGACCGCCGCTCGCCAGCCGCCCGTCCGCCAGGGCCGCGAGCGATGATAGCCGGCCTCCTTGCGAGAGAACTAACGGCGCGCCGCCGCCGTCCTTGGGCCAGAGCCTGATCGTGCCATCGTAGTCGCCGCTCGCCAGCCGCCCATCCGCAAGCACTGCAAGCGACACGACCCTGCCAACATGTGAGAGGACTACTGGCTCGCCCTCTCCATCCTTGGTCCAGAGCTTGATCGCGCCATCGCCGCTGCTGGCCAGCCGCCCGTCCGCCAGCTCTACCAGCGACCAGACCGGGCCGCCGCCTTGCGAGATGACCACCGGCTCGCCTTTCCCATCCTTAGGCCAGAGTCTAATCTTCCCGTCGAAGCCGCCACTGGCCAGCCGTCCGTCCGACAGCGCCGCCAGCGAATAGACCTGACTGCCATTCGAGAGGATCGCGGGCTCTCCGTGACCCTCCTTGGGCCAGAGCTTGATCTTGCCGTCCTGCCCGCCGCTCGCCAGCCGCCCGTCCGCCAGCACCGCCAGCACATTGACCCAGCTGCCGCCGTGCGAAAGGACCTCGAGCGGCAGGAGGCTGAGCGCGCTCCTTGCGGCTTCGATCGCGTCTGCCTCCGGTGGGCCGGTTGATTTCGCGAGGCTTGCCAGCGCCAGGGCAGCGCCGCGCTCGTGCGCGTCCGCTGACGTTAGGTCGTCGGCCTCCCGGCGCGCCTGCGTAGCCAAGAGCTGAACGCGGGATTTGTCACGCTCAACCTGAGCTTGCTTGGCGTTCTTTTCGGCTTCCTCTTTCGCGCCATTGGCAATCTGAGTCTGCTTTGTTGCCTCTTTTTCCGCTTGCACGGCCCGGTCGCGTTGCGTCAGGGCGTCTTTCTTCGCCTGATCGGCGGCATCCTTCGCTTGCACGGCGACTTCGGTTTGCGCCAACGCCTCGCTCCTCGCCTGAACGGCCGCGAAGTATTGCCAGACCGCCGCCGCGGCCACCAGGAGCGCGACGGCCAGACCGGCGAAAGCGACGTACGCGGTCCGCCTCCCCGCCTTTGCCGCCTTTTTCTGCTCCGCCGCGATCCGTTCCGCGTCGCGGACCCGCCGTTCCTGCTCCTCCCGCTCCGCGATCTCTTTCTCGCGCGCCTGTTCGGCTTCCTCGGCGCGCCGCTTGCCGTCCGCGGCGATGCTGTCGCGGATGAACGCCTGGTCGGCGGGATCGATCTCGCGCGCCGCTCGTGTCTGCAAATAGCTGCGCGCAATCTCGAGTTCGCGACCTGCCAGCAGGCCGCGCTGCTCGGCGGCGAACGCGGCGCACGCCTGACTCAGCCGCTCGCGCCACATCAGGAACTCGCGATCGTCCGCCAGCCAATCGCTGAAAGGCGGCTGACGCAGCAGCGCCTCGTGCGCGACCTCCACGACTTCACCGTCCTTGCGGCGGTCTTTGATCAGCAGACGCTGGTCCGCGAAGCGGTCGATCAACGGCCTCGCCTCGGCGGGGATCTGGTCAAGCGTCGCCACGCGGCGGACGAACTGGCCACCCGCCTTGACCTGGGCGAGGTGCGGAATGAAGGCGCTGCGCGCGAGCGCGAGCTGAGCCTTTTCGTCCTTCGGCGCTTCGCCCCTGGCGACGCCCTCAGCGAAGGCCTGTGCGACCGTCTTGTCGATCACGCCCTTGACGCGTCCGATCTTGTCGTAGCCGGCCAGGGTCAGCTCGTTGTCCGCGGCGTAGTTCTCATGGAGATGGGCCAGCGTGAACGCGAGCAGCGGCAAGGCGTCCTGCCCCGATATGTCCTCCAGCAGGGCATCGGTGAGCAGCGGGTCGATTTTGAGCGGGGTCGGCTCGACCAGCCGCGCCGGGCCTTCGATCACCGCGCGGTAGGAGCCCTGCAGCATCATGTCGAGGGTGAACGTGTCTTTCGGCAATGCTGCGAGGCCCGGGTCGCCCTGCACCAGAGGGAAGGAATCCGAGCGCACGACCAGAATGGCCAGCGTGCGCGGATCGGCGGTCAGCGTCCTGGTCAGAATGCGGATGAAGCGCTTCGCTTCTTCGCGGCCTTCCTCGTTGAACAACTCCTCGCCCTGATCGAGGGCGAGCAGGATCGTGGGCGGCGCCGCGTTCTCCCCGGGCAAGTCGCCTCGCGCGATGTCGCGCACCGCCGCGAAGAGCTTGGCGAGCCCGTCGTCATTCTTCCCGATGAAGTCTTGGATATCGGCGCGGCTTCGCGGCAGGCCGCGCCGGCGGATCCCGTCGGCGAAGCGCGGCTCGCTCATCACTTGCTGTAGCGCCTGCGACAGCCCGTACTTGCCCGAGATCGCTGCGCGCTCGGGCCGGAGGATCGGGAGCGCCAGCCATGCCTGGTCGTCGCGCCTGAGGCGCGGCCATAGACCCGCGCGCAGGAAGGACGACTTGCCCGACCCCGACGCGCCGAGGATGACGAACATGCGGGTGACGCCAGTGCGCACAAGCCTACGGATCTCATCGAGGCCCCGCACGATCTGCGCGTCGCGGCCGAAAAAGACCGCGGCGTCCTGCTCCTCGAGATAGGCAAATCCTGGATAGGGCCGGCGGCCTGCCTCAAAGGGGAAGCTCGTCGGGTCGAGCCCGGCGCGTTTCAACCCCTCCTTCAGGCGACGATAGGCCTGCGGGTCTGCGGAAAGATCGATGAACTGCTCGTCGCTCAGATCAAGCGGAACCTGGCTCTCGTCGATCCCAGCCAGGGCCACGATCACCTTTTTGCCCATCAGCCGCGCGGCGTCGATCTCCGACTTGCACCAGCCGGACGCCAGCCACTCCGCGGAGACCAGCGCAAGAACTACCTCGCAGCGATAGGCTGCCTTCTGCAGCGCTTCCTTCCAGCGCTGGCCGGCCACGATCCCGCGTTCGGGGTCGAGGTCGAGGAAGACATCGTCCCAGCCGTTCGCGGCCAGCCAGTCGCGGACTTGGATCGCCGTGTCGTTGTTGTGGCTCGAATGACTGATGAAAAGGCGCGCCACGGTCGATGGCCTCGCGTACAACGACAAAACCCTATACCATCACCCCTGAGTTACAAGGCGGTCGCGGGCGCCAGAGAGGAAGGGTGCTGCGCGTCACCGGCCCGCGCAACGGCGCTCCGCCGCCTTGCATGACCCGCGACCGTTGCCCCGTCCGGGTTCCCTCGGGCGAGGCGTCTTTTGTCGCGCCTGCCATCGAGGAAGCCAATGCGCATGTTTGTCGTCGGCGTCACCCTCGCCGCACTTATCGCCGTCTCGGGCTGCGCCAAGGGAGAGAAGGGCGACCGGGGCCCCCCCGGGCCTCAGGGGTCGCAGGGTCCTCCCGGCCCAGCCGGCCCGCCCGGCGCTGTGGGACCAGCCGGAAAGACCGGACCCCAAGGGGCGCCGGGGCCCGGCACGAGCTTCAGGGTCGTCAGGGAGCCGGAGCGGGCTTCGTGCAGCGCGGACGAGACCATGGTGAGCGCCTATTGCTTCAACGGCAGCGCCCTGCATATTTCCGGATCGACCGGTGCAAGCTGCGATGGCGGCGCCGAGGCGCTCATCATCTGCGCCAAGCAGTAGCGCAGCGCTTTTTGGTCTTCCTTCTATCGTCCGGGGATGCCCGAGCCCGACGACAATCTGACGCCCGCCCGCGTCGAGGACTCGCGCGCGCATTGCCTTCGCTCTGACGAGCGACGATCGTCTCGCGAAAACGCAGTCGGCGGAGTTGATGACCCGGCCCTCAGCTCTGCATCGAGCGAAGATCAATTGCGGCGCCGTTGGCGAGGTGATCGAAAACCTGCTCTCCCCGCCGTCGCCAGGAATGATGTTCTCGTACGAACTCGCCGGCCGCGTCCACGGCGCGCTGGTTATTCGGGTTGCTTCGATCCTCGTCGAGGCGTTGGGCCAGATCCGAACCGTCCGGCGACACCTGACAGAACGCGTCGGTCGGCAGGATGGCCTCGTATTCGCCGCTCCGCGGCAAGACGCCGAGCAGGCGCGTCCCTGCCGCCAGCCCTTCAAAATAACGCATCACCAGCGGACTGAAACCCCCGGTGCGCCTGGTGTTGTCCAGATCGGGCGGCGTGGCGACGAAGTACTGGGCGCTCGAGGTCAGCCGTCCGAGTTCCTCGGTGCTCAATCCGCCGTCTCTCGAGTAGACGTAGCGCAGACCGCGGGCCTCGCAATACGCCAGCAGCGCGCGATGCAGCGGCTCGTGCCGGCGGCCCATCCAGAAGGCGAAGATCGACTTCTGCTCTCTGTGAGGGTAGAAAATCTCGGCGTGAGCGCCAAACGGCAGCCAGACAAATTTCGCCAGCGGGAACCTGCGGCGAAGTTCATCGGTCGCTTCGCGGTAGGCCACGAAGCACGGATTGAGCCGTTGCACCGTGGCGACAAGCCCGATCTTCGTCAGCGAGCTCTTCCAGGCGTCGAGAACATAGTTCGACCGTCGCGCGCGAAAGTTGAGATATGAAGCCGCCTGAATGGCCTTCTGCGGAAGCGCGCTCTGCTGGATCCAAAAAAACGAATCGCACCCTTTCGCTTTCGACCGCACTCCGGCCCATTCCCTCCGCCGCTCCCATGCGAGCGGGGGAGGAGAAATCGTCCGCACGTCTGGTTGCCGCGCCAGCGCGGAAAGAAGCGGCGGCGAGAGCGTTGTCCAGGAGACATACGGGTTAAGCAATGAATTGGAAAGCAAGCCAAGTTTCATAGCACCCCCGGAAATCGACCGTACGTCGCTCGACTGCCCAATGAGCGCATATTACTCTACTCCCCACTGAGTACATATTTTGACGGTGTCCTTGCGAAATTGCCCCAAGAGTGGCAAGAAGTACGGGGGTATTCGAGACCCCGGTAGATTTGTAAGGTTGTCCCCCAGGTGGATTGGACCCCACCTCACTCAATTGAGCGCGGCGGCCCCGTCGGGCCCACAATGACTCCATGAGATGAAGCTGGACGGCTTTCGCATGTCAGCGCGGATTCTGATCAACGTCGCCTGGAAGAAAATGCTTGAGGCGCCGGCCAATCTTGGTTCCCAAGTTCTCGCTTGGCCTCCGGTCGCGTCCCATATGGAAGCGTCTTACGAAAGGGCGAGGCGCGCTCACGAAGCGCATTTGCCTGGTTTGCGCGACTCTGATGCGCGAATAGTCGAAGATCTCAAGGAGTCGGCTGTTTCGGTCACGTCGCTTGAGGCGATGGGGCTCGAAGGCGTGGACGCGCTGCTCGCGGACGCAAACGCGTTGGTCGCCCGACATTCTCCATGGACACGATCCTTCCAGGCTGACGGCGCCGATATCATCGCGCACGACGAGATCATCCGCTGGGGGTTAAGCGATCGGCTGCTGGACATTGCCGAGAATTATCTCTGCGCGCCCGTCGGGTACGACGGAATCAACGTCTTCTTCACGAAGGCGGACGGAATGGAGGTCGGGACGAGGCGTTGGCACCGAGACATCGAAGACAGGCGCATGCTGAAAATCGCCCTCTATCTCAATGATGTG
>JBAUXQ010000731.1:0-1883 GCA_049584355.1 Roseiarcus sp.
CGCCGCGACCAGGCACCAGCGCGAGGCCTCGTTGGCCATGCCAATGACAAATGACGGCAGCAGACCGAACGAGTTGACGACGACAAGGACGGCGAAGCCGACCAGAAACAGAGGCAGCGTCGCCCGCGCGCCCGCGCCGTTGCCGCCTCCCCGCGCCATGAGATACGAGATCGCGAACACTGCCGGCAGCAGCATCGCCACTCTGAGCAGCTTGACATAGGTGGCGATGTCGCCGGTTTCGTTGGAGATCGTGTAGCCGGCGCCGACGACCTGCGCTACGTCATGAATCGTGCCGCCGATGAAGACGCCCGCCTGCTTGTGGTCGAGGCCGATCGACGTCGAGAACACGGGATAGAGAATCATCGCCAGCGTCGACAGCGCGGTGACGCTGACCACAGTGAGGATGGTGTCGCGCTCCCGGGTTTCGCTGCGAGGCAGGACGGAGGCGATCGCAAGCGCCGCCGAAGCGCCGCAGATCGCGACCGCGCCGCCAGAGAGGACGCCGAACATCGGCGACAAGCCGAGCCGTCGCGCGAGCAGGAACCCGAACACGATCGTCGTCGTCACGCCGACAATCACCGTCGCCACCGGCCAGGCGCCGAGCGAAGCGATCTGGCCGAGCGTGATGCGCACCCCGAGCAGGCCGACCCCGACGCGCAACACCGAGCGCGACGTAAACTCGATGCCGGCCACGCATCGGCCTTCCTCATGCAGGAAGTGGAACGCCATCCCGAACAGAAGCGCGAACAGCATCACCGGCGCGGTGTAATGCTGGGCAAGCCACGTCGACGCCAGGGCGATGGTGCCGGCGACCAGCAGGCCGGGATAGACTGCATGGATCAGCTTCGCCCGCGGCCATGAGTCGAACTGCCGAGGCGGCCCGCCCGGATCGATGGCGATGAGACCTTCCATGCTGTCGTAAGATTCGAAGCCGACGTCCGGCAATCTGGCCTTGTTCAAGCGCGTGCGATCCCCAGCTTCTGACAACGGTGTCGACTATGAGCGACGGACGGAAGAGTTGTCTACGACAACGAAGCCGTCGGGAGGCGATCGGCCAGCCGGCCCGTCAGGCGGCGGCCGGCGTCACCTCAGACGCGATTCGCTCGCCGAGTTCCGCCTCGGCAGTCGCCAGCTCGTAGGCGACCTGTAAATTGAGCCAGAACCGGGCGCTGTTGCCGAAATAGCGGGCAAGGCGCATTGCGGTCTCCGGCGAGATCCCTCGCTTGCCGTTCAGGATATCGGTGATGCGACCCGACGACGTCCGCAGGGCGATGGCGAGCGCGTTCACTGAGAGACCACGCTCTTCAATTTCGTCCTTGAGGATCCTGCCCGGATGGACCGGTCTCATCGTCTTGCTCCGTCAGTGATAGTCGACAATTTCAACATCCCACACGTCGCCATCCTTGAAGCGAAAGCAGATGCGCCACGGCCCATTGACTGTCACAGCCCATTGATCCTTCCGCGCTCCGGCCAGCTTGTGCAATCCGATCGCCCTCAAGGGGGTCAAGTCAGTCAGCGATGTGGCGGCCTCACGCGCGGCAAGCCGCTTCTCTGCAACATCAACGTTCATGCCGGAAAACTTGCTCTTCCCGACCTCCGCGAATCGCCGAGTCGCGCCGCTCCCCCAGGACCGGATCATCCGTTACGTACTCCACTTTCCCTGGTCGGTCGAGAAAGCCTCGCCGGCTAGGCGTTCTCGCCGTGGATCGCTGCGATCGTCGCGTCGGTCACCGCGCGGGTGGTCGCCGCGCCGCCGAGGTCGGCCGTGTGCAGCGACGGGTTGGCGGTAACGCGCTCGATCGCCCGCATCAGGCGGTCCGCGGCGGCCTTTTCGCCCAGGTGCTCGAGCATCATCGCCCCGGTCCAGAACGAGCCGATCGGAT
>JBAUXQ010000732.1:0-2893 GCA_049584355.1 Roseiarcus sp.
CTCGACTTCCGCCATTTTGCCGATGGCTATGTCGCGACCGCCGCCGACGTCGACGCCGAGCTCGCGCGCATCGGGCACAAGCTCAAACCGCTCGACATCGTCCTCGTCAACACCAGCGCAGGCGCGAAATACGGACGCCCGGACTATGTCGCCTCGGGCTGCGGCATGGGCGCCGAGGCGACGCTCCACCTCTTGAAGCAGGGCGTCAGGGTGACCGGAACCGACGGCTGGAGCTGGGATGCGCCGTTCGTTCACACCGCCAGGCGGTTCGCCGAGACCCATGATCCGTCGATCATCTGGGAGGGGCACAAGGCGGGCCGTCACATCGGTTATTGCCACATCGAGAAACTGCACAACCTCGAAGCGCTGCCGCCGACGGGATTCACCGTCGCCTGCTTTCCGGTGAAGATCGAGCGCGCCTCCGCCGGCTGGACGCGCGCGGTCGCGATCTTCGGAGCGTGAACGATCCGTGACCGCCGGCCTTGAGATTGTCGCTTTCCGGCGCGAAGGGGGTTGGGCCAAGTCCGGAAGGTCCGTCTGATGAAGGTCTTTCCGCCGCCGCGCGCGGCAGCAGTTTACCATCCCGGTCTGCGCCTTCTGCATTGGCTGATGGCGGCGCTGATCTTTGTCGCATTGCCGCTTGGCGTCTGGGCGTCGCTGGTCCCACGCGGGTCGGAGCGATCCGAGATTCTGTTCTTCCACAAATCGATCGGGATGACGGTTCTTTGCCTCGTCGCGCTGCGCATCGTCTGGCGCTTGGTCTCCGGCGCGCCCGCCTACGCAGAGCCGCTCGGCAGACTGACCCACGCGGCCGCGCGCTCCGCGCATATCGGGCTCTACGCCCTGATGATCGCGATGCCGGTCAGCGGCTACCTGTCATCCAACGGGGCCGGGACCGTTGTTCCCTGGTTCGGTCTCTTTACCTTTCCCCACCTGCTGCCGAAGAACGACGCGCTCAGGATTGGGGCCGGGCAGGCGCACTATGTGTTCGCCTGGACAATCGCCTTTGTGCTCGCCGCGCATCTCGGCGCGGTCGTCTGGCACGCCGCGATCAAGCGCGACTCGGTCTTGACGCGAATGTGGCCCCGATATCGGCCGGCCCCGTCGACCGCCAAATCCTGACCGCTCAGGATCCGGTCACGGCATGGGCCGCCCTGACCGGCCACGCGAGCGCGTCCGGCAGCGCCTGCCCGATGTCTCCTGCGACAACCGAGGCGGGCTCAGTGTTCCACGTCTGGCGAACGACCGGCGACAAAACGACGCCGACGCCAACAAGATAGACTATAAGGATCAAGGCGAGCAGAAGTTGCATATTCATATGTCCCAGTTTCAGGCTTCATATGTCCCAGTCTCAGGCACGCAGCAAACGCTTGAGGGCCGAGATTGTTCCAACAGTCTCGGCTCTTCGGTTCGGAACCATACGATCGACTATGCGTTGAAATCTCCTCTGAAACGAGGAGGACTTCATGCGTAGCATCATCATTGGCCTTTCAGCACTGACAATCGCCGCTCTGCCAACCTTGGCCTTCGCCGACGGCAACGGAGCCTTGACTGGCGCGGCTGGCGGCGCGGTGGCGGGCGCCGTGGTCGGCGGACCGGTAGGCGCCGCGGTTGGCGGGGTAGCAGGCGGCGTAATCGGCGGCGCCGCGTCCGGACCCGGGACGGTCGTCGTCGCCCCTGGGCCTGCTCCGTGCAATTCGCGAACCACGACCACTCAGAATGACAACACGGGCGCGAGCGTCACCCGTCACACGACGGATTGTCCCGACTAAGCCCGGCGCTGTCCGGCGAGACCAGACACGCCCGAACTCGGCCGGTCTTCGCGCCGGCCAGGCATTTGTGCTAGGTTAGGGGTCGGCCATCCCCGTCCGGCCGAGTTTGGGAGTTTTGTCATGGGGCAAGGTTTGAGCGCCCGGATCGTCGGCCTCGCCGGCGCCGATCCTCTATTCGCGCGCATCCGGCAGGAAGCCGAAGAAGCGTCGCGGCGCGAACCGGAGCTCGCGCTGTTTCTTGCCGTGAACATTCTGAACCACGACACCCTCGAAGGGGCGGTGTCGCACCGCGTCGCCTCACGGCTCGATCATCGCGACCTTCCGGCCGCGCTGATCCGCCAGACCTTCGAAGAGGCAATCGCGCGCGACCCCTCGATCGGAGAGGCGTTCCACGCTGATTTGATGGCGGTCGCCGATCGCGATCCCGCGTGCCTCAGAATGATGGAGCCGCTGCTCTATTTCAAAGGCTTCCAAGGCCTTCAGGCCTATCGCCTGTCCCATTGGCTTCTGAAAGCCGGCAAGCGCGATTTCGCGCTCAGCCTGCAAAGTCTCGTCTCGGCGGCGTTCGGCGTCGACATCAACCCGGCCGCGCGGATCGGCAAGGGCATATTCCTCGATCACGCGACCAGTCTCGTGGTCGGCGAGACGACGGTGATCGAGGACAACGTCTCGATCCTGCAGGGCGTGACGCTCGGCGGCACCGGCAAGGAGACCGGCGACCGGCATCCCAAGATCCGCCATGGCGTGCTGATCGGCGCGGGAGCGAAGATCCTGGGCAACATCGAGATCGGCTATTGCGCGCGCGTCGCTGCGGGGTCGGTGGTGCTGGCGCCAGTGCCGCACAACAAGACAGTCGCCGGGGTCCCGGCGCGCATCGTGGGCGAAGCGGGCTGCGCCGAGCCGTCGCGCGACATGAACCAGATCCTCGCCGAGAAGGCGCTCGAAGCGTAGGCGCGTCCCTTCTCCCTGCAAGCGGGGAGAAGGTTGGGATGAGGAACGCGCCGTGGGGCGCGCGCAGAAAGTCGAGCGCTCCGATCGCAGTTGAAATCAGGGATCGCGGTCCATTCCCGTCTTGCAACGCGGCACCCCTTCGTGGCAGAGGCTCGCGCGCGGCTCTCGAG
>JBAUXQ010000733.1:0-2495 GCA_049584355.1 Roseiarcus sp.
ACGAGAGCTTACAGGGACGGGTCAAACATGGTCGGTGCGCGAAGTCTTCTCCTTATCGCCTTGGCAGGCGTTGCGATCCCGGCGGACTGGGCTGCCGCCCAGACCCTGTTTCCGTTCATCGGCTCCGGTTCGCCGCCGCCGCAAACCGAGACCTATCTGCCGCCCGACGCCGATCCGAACTATTCGACTCCGGGAGGCTTCGACAAGGACGTCGACATGCAGCTCACGACTCGCAAGGAGGTCAACGATCCGACCGGCGAGCCGGCCGGCACGGTCACCATCAATACCCACGAGCGCAAACTCTACCTCTCGTTGGGCGACGGACGGGCGCTTCAGTATGGGATTGGCGTCGGGCGCCAGGGTTTCTCCTGGAAGGGAACGGCCGAGATTGGCCGCAAGGCGTTCTGGCCGGGATGGACGCCGCCGCCGGAGATGCTGGCGCGTCAGCCCGGCCTGCCGGTGCATATGGAAGGCGGCATGGAAAATCCGCTCGGCGCGCGGGCCCTCTATTTGTTTCAAGACAAGAAAGACACCTTGTTTCGCATCCACGGCACCAATGAGCCCAACTCGATCGGCAAAGCCGTATCGTCCGGATGCATTCGAATGATGGACGCCGACGTGATGGATCTCTATCAGCGGGTCGCGAAGGGAACGCCCGTCGTCGTGCTTTGAGGCCGAGGCGCTCGCCGTCGCGACCCTCCGGCGCTACTGCGGATGCGGCGCGCCCAGGTATGGGAACTCCCTGAGTACGTCGGTGTGCGGCTTGAGACCGGTCGGCGGGATGTCTCCCTTCGAGAGAAAGGCGAGGCGGGTATTGATGACGTCGTCAGTGAAGACGCGGCCGTTGGGGTACTTCGCCGGCTTCGACGGATCGAAGGTCAGCATGTCGGGCAGAATGCCCTCGGCGTGGATCGCCGCAATCGCTTCGTCGCGGGTGTAGCCGCCGGTATGGCCCATCAAGTGGACGAATTGATCCGTCCAGCGACGGACATCGTTGACCGGCTCGCTGGCGTTGTATTCGAGCTTGGTGTCGTCGGTGTTGAAAAAGCTGCTGACCGATGGATGGCCGGCGCGATCGACGTGATTCAATTTGCCGTTCTCGCGCAGGCTGCATCGCCCCCAGATGCGAATTGCGGAATTGGCGCCGAGCTCGCTCGTCGGCATCTCAATCGTCGTCGAGAACACATTGGCTTTCGTATTCGAGTCCACACCTGTCCACGGCGACTTGCCTCCGAGGTGCGGCGCGGTGAAATTTCTGCCGCCCGAGGTATCGAAGAGATTCTTGATCCCGTCGTAGTCGAAAAAGAAGGCGTCGCTGCGCGCGCCGGCGCAAAACGTCGTGGCGCCGGATCGGACGATGTTCGGCTTGGGGCCGAACGAGACCTCGGCGTCGGCGATGATCTTCGTTCCGACAACTTCGGCCGAGCGGGCTTCCGCGCCTTTTGCGACAAAAACGCTGACCGCCTGCTTTCCGCCGTCCGGCTTTGAGAAGACGTAGCTGATCGCGATGTCGGTGAGCAAATCGCCGTCGTTGTCGATGTTGAGACGGTAGATGGCGTCGGGATGAAGCGCGTCGGCCCGCGGATTGGCGTTGAGGATGATCGCGGTGCGGGTTGGATCCGTCGGCGACTGGAACGCGTAGAGGTCGCAGAGGTCGAGCCTTTGATCGCCGAGAGGCGGTCCGAGGCTCAGGCCGGTAAAATGGTTGGACATCCCTTGTCTCCTTTGGCTTCCTCAAAAAACAGGTCCGGGGGAGTTTTTGCAATAAAAGGTTAGGTCGTCGCCCGAACCGCAAGCGCCCTCGTCCGCCGCCGCCAACGGAAGTTCGCATCGAGATCGACTCGAACGGGGATCGCCGTTCGAAGAGGGTTGCGAAGGTCGTTGTGGAAGCCGCTCTTGAGATTAGCCCTGACCCCGTCGGTCGCGCAAGGCCGCGGCTGAAGCGCCCGGGAATGGCGGCGTCGCCTCAATCCTCCGGCGCGGTGAAGACAGCGCATGGCGACGTGATGCCGCGCAGCGCATGCGTCCCGAGCGGGATCAGCGGCGATGTCGTCTCGGCCGCGAAGGCGCCCGAGATGAGGACCGCCTTGTCGAGGGGCCGGCATAGTCCTTCCAGCCGGCTGACCAAGTTGACGGCGTGGCCGATCGCGGTGAAATCGAGCCGATCGGCGGCGCCGATATTGCCCCACAGGATCTCGCCGAGATGCAGCGCGACGCCGAAAGGCAAAGGCGCCAGGCCCTTCTGTTGTCTCGCCTCGTCGAGATGCGCCATTCCCGCCCGGGCGGCCGCGACCGCGCTCAGCGCGGCGTGGCAGGCGCCGCGGGGCGTCGAGCCTGCGACCGGAAAGATCGCGAGCACTCCGTCACCCATGAACTTGAGCACTTCACCGCCAAAGGCTTGGACCGCGAGCGCAATACGGTCGAACCAGGCGTCGAGGGCCGAAATGACCTCCGACGGGGGACTGCTCTCGGACAAAGCGGTGAAGCCGCGCAGA
>JBAUXQ010000734.1:0-1592 GCA_049584355.1 Roseiarcus sp.
GTGTTCGATAGCGCCGTCGATGGCTTCTTTCTCACGCATTACGATTTTCTCGCGCCGCTCGAGGATTCCACATGCATCCCTGCGGGACGGACCGGTCTCCAGGCGCTGCCGGATATGCTGGCGCGTCTCAGCCGCGCTCCCGTCGTCTCGATCGCTTCAATCCGCGGCAGAGCGACTGGAGTCGGAAGTGAGCTCGCGCTCGCCAGCGACATGTGATTCGCAAGCCGCGAGAAGGCGGTGCTTTCACAATGGGAGGTCGGCGCGGGCCTGGTGCCGGGTGGCGGCCCGATGGCGCGATTGCCGCGCCTGATCGGCCGCGGCCGGGCGCTGGAAGTGCTGTTGGCCGCAGACGACATCAATGCCGAGCTCGCCGAGCTCTACGGCTACGTCAATCGCGCCCTCCCTGACGCCGTGCTCGACGGTTTCGTCGATGCCATGGCGATGCGGATCGCTTCCTTCGACACCCTGGCGGTGTCGAAAACCGTCTCGGCTTCTATGGTGGCCAGATCGGCGGCTGAATCGGCTGGCGAACGCATCAATCATTCTGAACCTGCGGGGCCGCCCTTCTCAGCCACCGATCGTTTCATGAACAACACCGCGAACGTGACCACAAACGTCAACACAGCCGCCATCCAGAAGACGTCGAAGAAAGCCAGCGAAGACGCCTGCTGCTGACGCAGGTTTTCGAGTTGCTGCACAGCCAGTTGCTGGGACGCCACTGGATCGCCGGTCTGTTGAACGAAGAACGCCTGAGCCCGGGCGAGAAAGTCGCTGGCGGCTGGATTGAGGGGACCCAGATACTCCCCAAGCCGCAGGACGTGAAACTGATCGCGCCTCTCCTGGAAGGTCTGGGACAACGACACCCCGACGCTGCCGCCCTCGTTCCTTAGGAGACTCAACAAACCAATGGCCGCCCCGCGCAACGCGAGCGGCGTATAGAGGTACGCGGCTACGTTCGCGGGAGCAAAACATACCGAGAGCCCCATGACCACCAGCACCCGGGGCCAAACCGCCTGATCTGGGCTGATGTCGAGGTTGAGTTGGGACATCCAATAGTTTCCCGCGGTCATGATCAAAAGGCCCGCGGCGATCAGCCATCTCGCATCCACCTTGAGGCCGATCAGGCGGCCGACAATCGGCATTGCCAGGACGGCGAAGAGTCCGGACGGCGACATCACCAACCCAGTCTTCAACGCGTCATATCCAAACAGGGCTTGCAGCAGACCAAGCAATGATTTGGTGGCGGCAAAGAGCGCAAGATAAGCGCAAAAAATGATGATGCAGCACGCCGCAAAGTTGCGTTCCTTCAACACCCGGAAATTGACCACGGGGTTGCGGTGGCGCAACTCCCAGAAGATCAACGCAACCAAACCCACCACCAATGAAATGACGAGAGTCTGGACGCGCCAGAATGGATCTCCCAGCCAGTCCCACTCCTGACCCTTGCTGAGCATCACTTCCCAAGAGACTATGACGATGGCGAGAAGCGACAAGCCGATCGCGTCAAAATGGAACGGCTCCTTCTTCAGCTCGGCACGCTGGGCGACGAGGTAATCCGGATCGCGAAGCACGACGTAACATGCGCTGAGCGC
>JBAUXQ010000735.1:0-3286 GCA_049584355.1 Roseiarcus sp.
AACAGAAGCTCGTCGCCGGTCGAGAGTTCATCGACGAGGCCAAGCCCGAGCGCCTCGCGAGCCAGCCAATGATCGCCGTTGGCGACCTTGGCCATGTCGACGTTCGGGCGGCATTGCGCGACATGGGCCTTGAACGCCTCGTGCGTCGCGTCGAGCTTGCCGCGGAAATGCTCGCGGCCCGCCGGCGTGATCTCGCCCAGCACCGAGACGGTCCGTTTGAAGTCGCCCGCGGTCATCTCCTCGAAATCGATCTCGTTCTTCTGCAAGAGGCGATGGAGGTTCGGGACCGGCGCAACGACGCCGATCGAGCCGACGACCGCAAATGGCGCCGCGACGATGCGATCCGCCGCGCAGGCCATCATGTAGCCGCCGCTCGCCGCGACCTGATCGACGGAGGCGGTGACTTTGATCTTGTGCTCGCGCAATCTCAGGATTTCGGCGGCAGCAAGCCCATAGCCGGTCACCGTTCCGCCGGGGCTTTCGATCCTGATGACGGCTTCGTCCGTTCCAGGCCGCGCCGCGATCAGCACGGCGTCGATTTCCGAGCCGAGGCGCTTGACCGCGCTGGCGCGCATGTCGCCCTTGAAGCCAAGCACATAGATGCGTTTGCCCGGCTCCTGGCCACGGCGCGCCTTGACCGCGGCCTTGGCCTCCTTCTTGCGTGTCCGCGCCAGCGCCTTGCGCTCCTTTTTGTCGAGCAGCGCGCCGTTCATGGCGTCGCGCATATCGTCGTAGCGCTCGTTGAGCGAGCGGACCTTGATCTCCTTATCCTTGGCTTCGCCCGAGCGCGCGAGGCGCGCAATCAGCACCGCGAGGCCGCCTACGGCCGCGACGATGAGAAGCGCCTTCAGCGCGAAGGCGGCGATGTCCAACCAGAACGCCATCAATGGGCTCCAAGGAAGCGAGAGGCCAGATATAGGTCGCGCCCGCGCTTTTTCACGGCGCGGACCAAAGCCAAGAGAGCTGGCTTTTCGGCAGCCGGCCGCTCGGGTCGTAGACCGCGACCTTGTGGGGCAGGCGGTCGCTCCAGTCCCAAAGAATGAGGTTGACGTCGCCGGCGACCGCTCCGCGGACCAAGCTCGGCCCGATGAGGCCGGCCGCGCCGCTCGCGATGAGGCGCCGCGCGAGGCGCCACGACGCCGGCTCGCTTCCGGCTGCCGCTTCAGCGAACCAAGGGCAGGCCATGTCTTCCTCGCTGACGCCTGCGGACTGGCGCTCTTGCTCCCGCCGCAGATCGACGACATCCTCGCAGTCGATTTCGTATGTGCACAGCACGCAGGGCTCAAATTTGCGGGCGAAGCCCTGCGCCGCCTCCTTGATCGCCGTCATCGGATCGAGCGCGACGTAGAGCGCGGGCGTTCCCTTGGGATTGAAGCGGCCCCCGTGCACGGCGGCGCCGTCGCCTGACAGCGGCTTGAACGACCAGCGGGGATCATGGGCTCGGTAAGCGAGGCCCTCAAATCTCAAGCAAAACCGCCAATGGCGATCGAATCGAGGTAGTCGCGAAGCTGGCCTGCCTGCCCGGACTTGACCAACGACTCCGCGGTCCGGCCGCCGAACGCGGGGATCGGCTCGGCACGATACCAAGCCATCGCCTGCGCCGGGCCGCCCGCCCAGCCGGCGACGCGGGTCAGAATCTCGTTCATCTCGCGCAAGCGCGACTGTGTCTTCGCCGCGCCGAGGCGCTCACGCTTATAGAGGGCTTGGGGCGCGAGACCGATGGTCTCGGCGAGCTGCCTCTTGGTCAGCCCGTAGTCGTGGCCCAACTTGATCGGCGACACCGCATTGTCCGTCCGCGGACGCGTGGCGGCGGGCGTTGCAGGCTTGGACTTCGGCGAGGCCATGTCCGCTCCTTTGACCTATAAAAGGTAACAAATATAGGACAACTGTCGCCGGCGCAAGCGCCGTGGCGGTCCGCGCCTATTCCCCCTTGGCGCCCAGCTTTTCGGCCAGGGCGGCGATGATCGGCCTCTGGCCTGGTGTCGCCTTCTCCATCGCTTCGTCGATCGAATACCAGGCGGCTCTGTCGACCTCGGGGAACTCCGCCGTACGGCCGGAATGCGGCGGCCACTCGATCGAAAACGTGTTGCTCGCGAGGGAGGCCGGGTCAAAATCGCCTTCACAGGCGAAGGCGACCACCGTCTTTCCGCCAGGCTGC
This sequence comes from Roseiarcus sp., assembly GCA_049584355.1. Taxonomy (GTDB): domain Bacteria; phylum Pseudomonadota; class Alphaproteobacteria; order Rhizobiales; family Beijerinckiaceae; genus Roseiarcus. Next base: position 2,159 of record JBAUXQ010000735.1, read on the forward strand.
TTGAAGGCGCCGAGCTCAACGAATTCGCCATCGGCTGGCGCGCCCGTTTCTTCGAGGAATTCGCGCTTCGCCGCCGCGAGCCAGTCTTCGCCTTCGTTCGCAAGCCCTTTTGGAATGGACCATGCGCCGTGGTCCTTCTTCGCCCAGAACGGACCGCCCGGATGCACGAGCAGGACTTCGACCCCTGCCGGACGACGGCGGTAAAGGAGGACGCCGGCACTTATCTTCGCCACCTCTCCGCCCTCCCTATTCCCGGTAGGGCGTCACGAACAGGCCGCCGGCTTCGGCGGGCGCATTCGAGCCGCGCGGAAGCTTAAGACGCGAGCGGTCGCCGAGATTGCGCGCATAGATGTCGGCGTATGACCCGGCCGCGCCGACGACGCGTTTGGGCCAATCGTCGGCGAGCCCGAGCTCCCGCCCCTCGACCCCAAGAGAATCGACGCCCGCCGCCGCCCAGGGCGAAGCCGTGAGCTCGGCGCGCTGCAAGGCGTAGATCGCCCAGGCGACGATCGCCGACCATTGCAGGTCGCCCGCCGGGGTCGCGGCGAACACGGGGAAGGTCGCGAGCGGCTCGGCCAGGATGCGGCTCGGCGTCGCGGCGCCTTCCTCGAGCCGGGCGGCGGCCAGATCGCCGCTCTCGCCGACTTCGGCGTCGCAGATGCGGGCGTTAAAGGCGTCATGAAGCTCGCCGTATTCCATGTAGCCCATGCGGGCGAAGCTCAGGCGATGCGCCGCCATCCAGCCTTCCAAATGCCGATGGGCGCTGTCGCCCTGGTAGAAGCAGATCGGTTGGCCAGCGAGATCGCCTAAGCGCTGGATCGCTGAGTCGCCGCGGACCATCGCCGCCGTCGACACGAAATAAACGGCGGGGCCGAGCGCGATTTTGCCGGCGAGGCGGTGATCGGCGATGTCCGAACCGTCGAGGAAGGAAAGATCGTCGGCGCCGTTCTCGACCCGCTCGAAGGCGTTGTTGGAATCGTAAGAGTGGAACTCGATCTTGCCATCTCCCCCGAGCAGCGCCGCGCCGATCGCGCGGCACAGATCGAGATAAAGGCCGGCGGCCTCCCGCCCGTCAGGCGACTGGCCGACGAGACCCGGACGCGGGACGCCGCCGCAACGGATGACGCC
>JBAUXQ010000736.1:0-25792 GCA_049584355.1 Roseiarcus sp.
AGATAGAGCTGGTCGCGATCGATTAAAGTATGATTTGCTCGGACTGAAGCGTATCCTGAGTGTCTGAAGCGGTTTGCGCAGGGGGATGAAGCAGTCGAGGAGGGAGCCGGTGCGCCGCCAGCCGTCTTCTACGACTCGAGCGTCGGCCTTGCGCAGCAGGGCTTCATTTTGGCGAACGCCTGCTCGATCGGCCGGAATTGACGGAATTGGTCATCTTTTCGTTGGAGGAAACCGATGAAAACCTCCGGTCTAACGCGCCAAGTTGTCGCGATAATCCTTGGGATCACAGTCGCCGCAATTCTATCGCCCTCGCTGGCGACCGCCCAGACCGGGGCGCCAGCTTCGAAGGAGTCGGCTCCGGCAGCTGCTACCGTGACGGCACAATCCCCGACAGAGCAGAGCCGGGAGGCTTGGCGAAAGTCTATGGCGCGTGCTCGCTTGCCGAAGAAGGGCTGCTTCAAGGCCTCCTACCCGAATACCGAATGGCAGGAGGTTCCCTGCGTGAAGGCGCCGTCGATTCCGTTTCAACCCGTGCGGAGAGGGGGGGCGCCCGATAGTGTGGGCGATGGCGACGGCAACGACTTCTCGGCCCGCGCTGGATCAATATCCACAGCGACAGGATCGTTCATGAGCGTGACTGGCGTCACCGGCTTCACGAGCGAAACCGACACCAACTCCGGCACGAGCAGCTCGTTTTCACTCCAGCTCAACACGAACGCGTTTTCGACCCCAACGACCTGCAGCGGCGCCAAGGACCCCTCGAAGTGCTCGGGGTTTCAGCAGTTCATTTTCGCCAACAACCTCCCGCTTGGGGAAAGTGGGGACTGTGTAGCAGGCGGAAATTCCTGTATATACATTCAGTACTGGCTGACCAATTGGGGAAACACGTGCGCAACAATAGGCTGGATACAGTCCGGGAACGATTGCTACACGCAATTCGACTCCATGATGGTCCAGACTGTGTCGGTTGCGAACCTGCAATCCCTGGTCTTGGAAGGCTTGGCGACAGGCGGCATGGATGAGGTCATTTTGTCGTGCGCCTCGTCTGTCTCTTCGGCGGTCTGCACTTCCCTACTCGGCTCGGACATGGTCGCGCAGGGGCAGGAAAGCGTGCTCAATCTCCAAGGTCTGTGGACCGACGCCGAGTTCAACGTGTTCGGTAACGGCAACAATTCCCAGGCCCGCTTCAGCAGCCCCACAACGATCATCGTCAAAACGGAGTTGGACGACGGGACCTCGAATCCCCCAATGTGCCCGATGGAAAGCTTCACGGGAGAGACAAATAGCCTTTCGCTTGTCACCCCCTGCTGTCCCTATGGCGCCTCTGGCGGCCAATCCCCGGCGATCGAGTTTATGGAGACAAGCGCCGGCCAGACAGCGGCGTGCGGCGCCACGGCGATTCATGGCGACACCCACATCACTACCCTCAACGGCGTACACTATAATTTCCAGAGCGCAGGAGAGTTTGTGTCCCTGCGAGATTCCGGTGGAGACGAGATTCAGACGCGGCAAACCGCCGTCTCGACGACATTCATTGGCGAAGATCCCTACGACGGGCTGACCACGTGCGTAAGCCTGAATACGGCAGTGGCCGCGCGCGTGGGCGAACACCGCGTTACCTACGAGCCCGACCTTAACGGAACGCCCGATCCGAGCGGCCTGCAACTGCGCATCGATGGAGTTCTTACCACGCTCGGCCTGTTCGGCAGGGATCTTGGAAACGGCGGAGGCCGCGTTTTCAAATCTCCGTTTGGCGGCGATCTGAAAATTGATTTCCCCGACGGAAAAATCTTGCTCGTGACGCCGGAGTGGTGGGCTTCGCAGGGCTATTGGTACCTGAATGTTGACGTCACCCACCTTGAGCTGGTGAGCGGGGAAGGCGGGGGGTCTCTGGGTGGAATTGGGGGGCCGATTGCGAGTGGCAGCTGGTTGCCGGCGCTCCCAAACGGCGCATCGCTAGGGCCGATGCCGGGGCCGTTGCAGGACCGTTACGATACGCTGTACGGCAAATTCGCCGATGCCTGGCGTGTCACTGACAAGGACAGCCTGTTCGACTATGTGCCGGGCACGTCGACTGGCACATTCACGTTGAAGGGTTGGCCGAAGCAGAACCCGCCTTGCGTTGTTCCCAACACGAAACCCGTCGAGCCCGCCAGTGAAGCCGTCGCCGAGCAAGCTTGCCGACGCGTTTGGGGCAAGAACACGCACGCCGACTGCGTCTTCGATGTGAGGGCTACCGGCAATACCGGGTTCGCCACGATCTACCTGGACACGCAACGCGCCCTCGCCGCCTCGACGACTGTAAGCTTGACGGACGACGCAGATCCTTCGCAGGTTGGCGAATGGGTGGCGTTTACCGCATACGTCGCTGCAAACTCTACAACCTTTACGGGCTTCCCTAGCGGGACCGTCCAGTTCAGCGTGGATGGCTCGAACGCGGGAGAGCCGATCAAGGTCGACGCCAAGGGCAGCGCGATGTGGCAGACGTCGCAGCTTAAGGTCGGCTCCCATCAGGTGGCGGCCAGTTACAATCCCGGCGCAGACAGCGAATTTCTGCCCAGCGCGAGCGTCGAAAAGCTTCACGTGGTCAGGCGCTGCCTTTGCGGCGCCGAGCGCGATTAATCGAAATGGCGATTGCGCATCGCGAGGCCGTTCCTTGCTGACGCAGCGCCAGGCTCTCTGCTCAGAGGTATGATTTTATGTCGGGTTGTTATGCGTGAGCCAAGAGCGACATTGAGCGCGACGGAATGCTTTCTGAGGAATTGCGCACAATGTCGTGATCGAACGTTCCAGACCGCCGAGGAGTAGGGGAGGCTCCATGCAGCGCCAAGGCGGTCCGCCGAATGCGGAAGGCCAAGCAAGTGGTTGCTCGGTCCGAAGTGTCCTCGTCGACGCGGTTTTTGAGACTCGGGAGAGCACGATCGACCGGCCGCCAATTGCTTCTGGGAACTGGCAAAGGCGATGGATTGTTGTAGTGGCGCGGTCGTAGATTGGGGCGTCCTAGGGGCGCCGGCCGGCAGGCGGGCGCCGACGAGGGGGCTCTCATGCGGATCAGTGAAGGCAAGCCCTACCCGCTTGGAGCGACTGCCGACGTAGAGGGCACGAACTTTGCCATCTTCTCAGCCCACGCAACCAGGATCGAGGTTTGCATCTTCGATGGCGATGGCGCCCGAGAGATCGAGCGGTTCGAACTCCCGGAGTACACCGACGAAGTCTTCCATGGTCATGTAGCCGAGGTCGGTCCTGGGACGTTTTATGGCTTCCGCGCGTACGGTCCTTACGAGCCCGAGGCAGGTCACCGATTTAATCCTTACAAGCTCTTGCTTGACCCTTACGCGCGCGCCCATGCCGGCAAGCTTGTTTGGGACCCGGCGGTTTTCGGCTACAGGCTCGGGGGTGAAAACGGGGACCAGACTATGGATGAGCGCGACAGCGCTCCGTTCGTGCCCAGGTCCGTTGTGGTCGATCCCAACTTCGATTGGCGCGGCGAATATCGCCGGCGCAACGTGCCGTGGGACCAAACGATCGTCTACGAAGTCCACGTCAAAGGGTTCACCAAGCTGAATCCCGCGGTCGACGAGAATCTGCGGGGCTTTTACGCCGGGCTGGGCTCCAAGCCAGTCGTGGACTATATCCGGTCGCTGGGGGTGACCTCGGTGGAATTGTTGCCCGTCCATACGTTCATTGACGACAGTCATCTTCTCGAAAAGGGGCTGAAGAACTATTGGGGCTATAACTCGATCGGATTCTTTGCGCCCGATCCCCGTTATGCGGCTGACGTTCCGAACTCGCTGCGCGAATTCAAGGAGATGATCGCGCGCCTCCACGACGGCGGTCTCGAAGTGATCCTGGACGTCGTCTACAACCACACCGCCGAGGGGAATGAACTCGGGCCGACCCTTTCCTTCAAAGGCCTCGACAACCGCTCCTACTATCGGCTTCTCCCTGATCAGCCGCGCTACTACATCAACGACACTGGGACCGGCAACACGCTCAATCTCAGCCATCCGCGCGTCATCCAAATGGTGGCGGACAGCCTGCGCTACTGGGTGAGCGAGATGCGTGTCGACGGTTTCCGCTTCGATCTCGGCACGATCCTCGCCCGAGAGCCGGACGGATTCAAAACGGAGAGCGGATTTCTGAAAGCGATCGGACAGGATCCGCTGCTCGCTGAGGTCAAGCTGATCGCGGAGCCATGGGACTGCGGTCCGGGAGGCTACCAGGTCGGCGGTTTTCCGCCTGGCTGGGCCGAATGGAACGACACCTTCCGCGACGTCTCGCGCGACTTCTGGCGCGGCGAGGCGAGCGCGAAGGCCCTCGCGCCGCGTCTTTGCGCGTCACCCGACAAATTCAATTTTCGCGGCCGAAAGCCGTGGGCAAGCGTCAATTTCGTCGTCGCTCACGACGGCTTCACCCTTCGCGACCTTGTTTCTTACAACGACAAGCACAACGAGGCGAACGGCGAAGACAACCGCGACGGCAACTCGCACAATCGCTCGTGGAACTGCGGCGTCGAAGGCCCGAGCGACGACCCCAAAATCCGGACGCTGCGCTGGCGGCAGATGCGCAATTTTCTCGCGACCCTCCTGCTCTCGCAGGGTACGCCGATGGTGTGCGCCGGCGATGAATTCGGCCGCACTCAGAACGGCAACAACAACGCCTATTGCCAGGACAACGAGATCAGCTGGGCGAACTGGAAGCTGGACGAAGAGCAGCTGGCGCTAGTCGAGTTTTTTCGGCGCCTCACGTCGTTGTTCCATCTTTATCCGGTCTTGCGCCGATCCCGGTTTTTCACCGGCGAGATGAATCCTGACATCGACGTCCTGGACGTAACCTGGATCGACGCGAACGGATCGCAGATGACGGCCGAGACCTGGGACAACGAACTCACCCGCTGTTTCGGCATGCTTCTGGACGGGCGCGCACAGGTCAGCGGGATCAAGCGGCGGGCAGAGGACGCAACCCTGTTCGCCGTTTTCAACGCCCACCACGACGTGGTGAAGTTCGCATTGCCACCCTGCGCCGAGACAGATGGCTGGAATAGGCTTTTCGACACCAACGATCCCGCGCTCCCGGGGGAGAAATACAAGATCGGCGCTGTTTACGAGGTGACTGGGCGCTCGATGCTGCTGTTCGAGCGGGTCCCTTCTGGGAAGAATCATTCCTCCATCGCCGCCTGATCTATCCTGATGCGAAGCGTTCCGGCGCCGTAAGCACCGCGAATGGCAGCGGCCCCATCCACTCGCTTAACGGAACGGCGGCGTCGAAGCAGCGCCCGCGGAAGAGATCGAACCACGAACCGGCGGGCAGTTCAGCTTGAGCGCGCCAGTTCGGCGCCGCCTCCCTCAAGGCCGGAAACCGTGCGAATATAACGGCGAGGCGCCGCTCGCCGTGCGACCGGATATACCCCACCGCCCAATTCGCGTCTTCACCTTTGATCTCGATCGGCTGGTAATCAGCGCTGGCGAAAAACTCCGCATGGTCCCGCCGGAACGCAAGGAGGAGCGCAATCGTCGCGAGCTTCACCCGTCCGTCGCGCCAATCCTGCATGAGCGTATCGAACAACGCCCGTCTTTCCCCAACTGCCGAAAGACGCGTCCCGAGTTCGGCCATCATCCCCTCGCGCTGGCGATAGTCGACGGCGCGGCGGTTGTCCGGGTCGACAAGGCTCAGATCCCATAGCTCGCAACCCTGATAGATGTCGGGAACCCCCGGCGCTGTGAGTTTCAGGACCGTCTGTGTGAGACTGTTCTGGACGCCCAGCCACGCGATCCTCTGGACGAACGGAAGAAAGCTCGTCAGGAAGCCATTGCCCTCGGGACTCAGCGCCTCCCGGGCGAAAGAGCGCATGGCCTGCTCATACTCGGGGTTCGGAGCCGTCCAGCTCGAGCGCCTCTTTGCCTCGCGCAGCGACTTCTCGAGCGCGGCCTCGATCCGCCGCTGGTAGGCTTCGTGCGCCGTGGGGTTCAGGCTGTCCAGCAAATCAATCGGCCAGGAGCCGACCAGAATCTGATAGAACATGTATTCGTCGTTGCGGTCGGGCGGCGCACGTCCTTCGACGTCCCCGAGTCTGGCGCGCAATAGCCGGCTCCATGACGTGACCTGGCGCGCCCATTCGTCGGGGCATTCCGAAAGCACGGCGAGCCTCGCTCTCGCGTCCTCGCCCCGCTTGGTGTCATGAGTCGCTGTCGCCAGCATGGCGTGCGGCCAGCGCTCCGCCCGCTGGGCGTTTGCTTTGTGGAAGAGGGAGGGCGCGAGCCCAAAGCGATCGGGCGCGCCGCCGACTTCGTTCAGTGCAAGGAAGCGATTGTAGCGATAGAAAGCGGTATCCTCGACGCCCTTCGCCATGACCGGTCCTGAGAACTGTTGCAGCTTCATCGCAAAGCGCAGCGCGGCGGTTCTGCTGATCTCTTTCGCCGGAGAGCGCGTCGTTTCCGCAGACAATACATCCTGCAAGAAGTCGTAAGCGGACGGATGCACATCCGGATCGAAGCGACGCGCGCGCGCAACCGCCCATGCGACGTCGCGCCTGTCGGCCTCGGAGGGCGAGCCGGTCAGATCGATATAGGTGCGATAGACAGGAAAGTTCGCCACGATCTGCTTGATTGCGCGCTGCAAGATGGCCCGGGTGAGGTCCGCCGTCATCGGACTTTGGCGGGCAAGGCGCGCCGCACTACGGCCAAGCGCATTGAGCTCGCTCGCCATCTCGTTGTCCATGATCCTCAGCCTGGAGAGCCGGGCGACCTCCTCGAATTCGTCGCTGGCCCCGGCAAAGGCGCCATAGGTCTCGGTGAACGCGGCTTCCCCGGACGGGTCGACGAGGATGCCAAGCGCCAGATTCAGATAGTCGTAGCCGGTCGTGCCCTCGACCGGCCAGTCGGCGCGCAGCTGCTCGTGCGGCGCAAGGATCTTCTCGACCACGAGATAGAATGGCTTGCCGACGCGCCCGCGTAGCGCCTCGAGATAGGCCTTAGGGTCGAAGAGCCCGTCGACGTGATCGATCCTGAGGCCGTCGATCTCTTCCGCCTCGAGCATCTGGAACACTCGCGCGTGGGCGTGTTCGAACACCGGCGCGAGCTCCATGCGCAGGCCCGCAAGGTCGTTGATGTTGAAGAAGCGCCGGTAGTTGATCTCATCCTCGGCCACACGGTGAAAGGCGACGCGCCAGAATTGCGCGCCGATCAGCCGGTCCAGTTCGCGCCAGTCGCGGTTGAACTTGCCGACCCGGGCGCTGATTTCGTCAAGCGCCTTCGCGTCGGCGCAGGCGAGTCCCGCCAACTCCGCCTTGAGGTCGTGCGCCCGCTCGGCGATCTCGGGGCGCCATTGCGGCAGGTCGAGAAACCGATCCGCCATGCGGTCCAGAGCCGCGTTTTGGTGGCCGAGAATGAGCGGATACGTCAGCGGGCATATCGGCAGTTTGTGCTCGTCATATGCCCATATCGCAAAAGCGCCGTCGTCGAACTTGAGACAAAGCTTGCCGGTCCTCAGCGCCTCGCCGTATTGCTCGCCGAGCACAGGCGCCAGCAACTTGTTCTGGCCCGCGCCGTCATGCGCCGACCAGTCGATGTCGAACCATCCGGCATAACGGGACTCCGGCCCCCATTCGAGCACGTCGAGCCAGAGCGGATTGTCGGCGCCGCCGACGCCCATGTGATTCGGAACGAAGTCGAGAATTCGCTGCAGGCCCTCGCGTCGAAACGCATGGATCATCGACGCGTATTCTGCTTCCGTTCCGAGCTCCGGATTGAGCTCCGCATGGTTTGTGATGTCGTAGCCGTGCGCGCTGCCCGGGCGCGCTTTGAAAAACGGCGAGAGATAGACATGGCTGACGCCGAGCCGCGCGAGGTAGGGCGCGATGGCCGCGGCCTCATTGAAGCCGAAGCCGGCACGCAATTGCAGCCGGTAAGTGGCGCGGGGGGTGATCGTCACGACTCCACGCTCCAGCGCACGCTCCACGGGCCGAACTCGCCGTCCGTCTCTCCGAAGCGCCAGAATGGGGCCGCAGCAGAGGGGAACTCGACCCGAGCGCCGGAAAGATTGGCGTCAAGGATCAGCCTGCGCGTTCCTGCGCGCCAGGCGACGCGCAGCGCTTGGTCACCCCGCAGCACCGCTTCGCCGCCGCGGCCGATATATGGCAGAAGCAGCCGCACATGCTCACGCCGGGCCGCCAGCGCCGCCTGGTAGAAGCTCAGATGATCCGGATCGATCCGGTCCCAGTCGAGCTTGGCCGAAAGGAACGTCGATTTCGCGAGCGGATCGGGGATCATTGCGGCCCGGACGGGATCGGCGAATTCCGGGAACCGCGAGAATTCCTTCAGCCTCCCCTTGCGGATAACGTCCGCCAGTGGCCCCTGAAAATCGCAAAAATACGGAAAGGGCTGCTCCGCGGCCCACTCTTCGCCCATGAAGAGCATCGGTGTCTGTGGGGCGATGAGATAAACGCTCGCCAGTGCGCGGATTACCTCGGGCGGCGCAAGCGCGTTGAGTCGTTCGCCGAACGCCCGATTGCCGATCTGGTCGTGATTCTGGATGAACGTGATGAAGGCGTTAGGCGGAAGATCGGCGCTCGGCCCGCCGCGAGGCGCTCCGCGATAAGGCATCATCTGCCCCTGATAGGCAAATCCTTCGGCAAGGGCGTCGGCCAGCAGCCTGCTGTGGCCATAGTCGGCGTAGTAGCCGCTCGACTCCCGGGTCGCGGCGACATGCAACACATGATGGACGTCGTCGTTCCACTGCGCTGTATAGCGGAGGGGGTTCCGGCCGCGGCGGATCAGACGCGCGGGATCGTTCAACTCGTTTTCGATCACCAGATGGATCGGTCGCATAAAGCGCTTTCTAATCCGCTCCGCCAGTTCGTCGAGCACGTCGGGGCGGCTATCGTCTTTAATCGTGTGCGCCGCGTCGAGCCGCAGTCCGTCGAGATGAAACGCGTCGATCCAGTATTCGGCGTTCTGGAGGAAGAACTCGCGCACGGGCCCGGAATTCGGCCCGTCGAAATTGATCGCATCGCCCCAGGGCGTTTTATGGCGGTCCGTCAGAATATCCGGCGCATAGCGTGGCAGGTAGTTCCCGTGTGGTCCAAAATGATTGTAGACGACGTCGAGGAGCACCGAGACGCCGCGTCGATGCGCCGCCTCGACAAAAGCCTTGAAATGCTCCGGGCGGCCGTAGCTGGCGTCGGGTGCATAAGGCAGCACCCCGTCGTAGCCCCATCCCCATCGGCCGGAAAAGTCGCCGACCGGCATGATCTCAACTGCGGTCACTCCGAGACGCGCGAGATGGTCGAGCTTCTCGACGGCGGCGATGAAGGTGCCTTCCGGTGTGAAAGCCCCGATATGCAGTTCGTAGAGCACCGCGTCGTCCCAAGAGCGTCCGCCCCAATCCTCTCGCCAGTGATAGCCTGCATGGTCGATCGCCTCGCTCGGCCCGTCGACATCCCACGGCTGGAATCGCGATGCCGGATCGGGCACAAGCATTCCATCCGACAGCTTAAACCGATAGAGCGCACCGTTGGCGGCGCCATCGACGAACGCCTCGAAAAAGCCGTCTTCGCGCCGCTGCATTGCGGTTGCGTGGCCCTTTTCGAGCACGAGGGTGACGCGCTTTTCAGCGGGCGCCCAGAGCCGGAACCGGATTCCGCCAGCTTCGAAGGCCGGCCCATGCGCCCACTTGGGAACGTCGCTCATCCTTGGCGCTTTTTGCTCGCTGGAACCCCACCGGATTGCAAACCAGCAGCCGCGGCAAGTGTTCCATAGACTTGTTTGGCAGGGAAACCAGGACAGTGGCTCGGCATGTTTCTGTCAAATGGAAACGGCGGACGAAGCATCCGCCAAGACGAGCACGCAGGGTCATGGCGAGACAGGCGACAAGCGCAGTCACGCCGGCTTGAGGTTTCCGCCGAGGACTTCCCGCTGCGCGTGTCGGCAACTATTTCGTAGGAAATCTTGTGGCCTTCCCGATAGGCCCTTTCCAGATTGACGACGAAGGAAACCGAAACTCCAAAATGAGCGGCCGCGGCCCGCCGCGAATGATCGGCTTGAACGTGGCCCTCTCGACGAACCGCCGCGAACTCCAGGTCTGGAGCAGCCGCCTTACCGCGCGGGCCTTTCGTCGACGATGATTTTGCCGTCGTTCGGGAGCGAGGCGAGCGCGACCAGCGCGACCTCGCCACGCAGCCTAGTCAGCGCCTGGAGCGTCGCCGCAACCGCTTGACTCAGCGCTTCGTTAGCGCTTGCGGTCTCGGCGTGCAGCGTCATCGCGTCCTGTTCGCCCTCGCGCCGCACGACGAGGCGAAGCGCGCCGAGCTCGGGGTGGCGCTTGCCGATCTCGACGATCTGGCCCGGATGGACGAACAGCCCCTTGACCTTGGCCGACTGATCCGCCCGCCCCATCCAACCTTTGAGGCGGCCGGACGAGGCCCAGGCCGAGAGGTCGCCGGTGGCGAAGCGCAACAGCGGATAGTCGCCTTGAAGGCGGGTCACCACAACCTCGCCGACCTTGCCGGGGGCGGCGGGTTCGTCGGTTCCCGGGGTCACGATCTCGACAACGAGCTCGTCGTTGATGAGCATGCCGGGCAGGAGAGCGCCGTCCGCGCCGTCGGTCTCATAGGCGACGACTCCGAGATCGGCGGTGGCGTAGGCCTGGCGCGTCTTGACGCCAGCGCCCTCGAGCTCGGCTCTCAGGGATGGCGGCAGCGCCGCGCCCGACACCAGCGCCTTGTTCAACGACGAGACGTCGGCGCCAGCGGCGCGCGCCTTGTCGAGAACGATCTTGAGGAAGTCCGGCGGGCCGCAATAGACGCTCGGCTTGAGATGCGCGATCGCCGCGATCAGCGGTTCGGTGTTGCCGGGACCGGCGGGGATGACCGGGCAGCCGAGCGCCAGCGCGCCGCTTTCGAGGATCCGCCCTCCGGGCGTGAGGTGATAGGAAAAGCAGTTGACGACGATCTCGCCCGCGGCGACGCCGGCCGCGGCGAGAGCCTTGGCGGCGCCCCACGGATCGCGACCGGCGGATTCGGGTTCGTAAATTCCCCCGGGCGAAGCGAACAGACGCGGGAACGCGCTCGTCGGCGCGACAGCGAGAGCGCCGAACGGCGGCTCAGCGGTCTGCATCGCGGCAAGCGTGGATTTGCGCAACACCGGAATGAGCGCCAGATCGCCCGGCCCGCGCAGTTCGCCGAGATCGAGGCCGCCGAGCTGGCGCGCCAGCGCATGGCTTCGCCCATGCAGTTCGCCGAGCCGGGCGCGCAGCGCCTCGAAGCGGGCTTCGTCGGTCATCGGTACCCCGCGCGGTGTTTCAGGCCAGCCAGCGCTTGCGGCGCCTGTAGGTCTTGACGGTTTTGAACGAGCGGCGATCGGCCCCGCCGACGCCGAGGTAGAATTCGCGCACGTCCTCATTTCCGCGCAGCGCCTCGGCGGCGCCGTCGAGCACCACGCGTCCGGTCTCAAGGATATAGCCGAAATGCGCGACTCGAAGCGCTATGTTGGCGTTCTGCTCGGCGAGCAGGAACGAGACGCCATCCTGCTCGTTGAGGAAGCGGACGATGGCGAAAATCTCCTCGACCACATGGGGCGCGAGCCCCATCGACGGCTCGTCGAGCAGGATGAGCTTGGGGCGCGACATCATCGCCCGGCCGATCGCGCACATCTGCTGTTCCCCACCCGAGGCGTAGCCGGCTTGAGCGGCGCGGCGTTCCTTGAGGCGCGGAAAATAGCCGTAGATGCGCTCGAGGTCGCGCATCACCGCGGCGCGGCCGTCGGAGCGGGTGAAGGCGCCGGTGAGCAGATTTTCTTCGATCGTGAGATGGCCGAAGCAGTGGCGCCCTTCCATCACCTGGATCGCGCCCCGCCGCACGAGGTCGTTGGGCGAGAGCCGGTCGACGCGCTTGCCTTCGAACAGGATCGCGCCTTTGGTCACTTCGCCCCGTTCGGCGTGAAGCAGGTTCGAGATCGCCTTCAGGGTCGTGGTCTTGCCGGCGCCGTTGGCGCCGAGCAGCGCCACGATGCCGCCCTTCGGCACCGATAGCGATACGCCCTTCAGGACCAGCGCGACCGAGTTGTAGATGACCTCGATGTTGAGCACGTCGAGGATGGGGGACTCAGTCATACGCGCTGCCCCTTCTCCACGAAGTGGGGAAGGGGGTCACATAGGGTGTCGAGGGACGCCAATCCCGTCCGGCGCCATAGCCCGTCCGGAAGGACGGGCGTCCTTCCGGACGCCCTATGGGGCGCCTTCCCCAGCCAAGCTGGGGAAGGGAAGGCGCCCGCCGGCTCACTTATTGTCGCACGGCTCGGTGCGCGCGGGCCAGCCGGCGTTCTTCTCGGCGTAGGCCTTGGCGGCTTCATCAAGCAGCGGCATGACCTTGGCCGAATCGGGTGCGATCGCGTCGCTCACCTTGACCCATTTCGCGCCGTCCCATTGCTGGACGAAGGTCGCCGAATGGCTGTTGTGATCGGCGCAGCTCGTCTTGACCGGGCTGACGAAGCCGGCGAGGCCGATCGCTTTCAGACGCGCGTCGTCGATGTTGAGGTTTTCCAGGCCGCGGCGCACGTCCTCGCCGGTGACGACCTTCTTGCCGGTGATCTTTTGCGCTTCGGCGATCGCCTCCGCGATCAGCATCGAGTTGTAGACGCCGCGATTGTAGAGCACTTGGCCGACCTGATCCTTCGGCGTCTGGCTCTTGCCGGCGTCGACGACCAGTTTCTGGATATCGGCAAGCGCTGGATAGTTCGCCCCCGCGCCGTGCCAATTAAGCTCCTTGAAGCCCTTGGCGCCATCGCCGGCGGCGGCCGCGTCCGGGTCGTTCGGCCACCAGATCGAGACGAACTTGTCCATCGGGAATTCAGCCTTGACCGCTTCCTTGATCGCGGTCGGGTTCATCGCGCCCCAGCCATACATGACGAGCAAATCCGGATTGTCGCGGCGGATGTCGAGCCATTTCGATGATTGGTTCTGCATGTCCGCCGGCGCCACCGGATAGAGCTTGAGGTTGAAGCCGACGTCCTTGGCCAGCGACTGGAAGAACGGCAGCGCCTCGCGCCCGAAGGCGGCGTCGAAATAGAGATAGCCGATCGTCTTGCCCTTCAGCGCATCGATCGAGCCGCCGCCGGAGTATTTGAGGATCTCGGAAAGCCCGTCCCAATAAGTGGCCGGCGGGTTGAAAATCCACGGGAAGACGTCGCCCTTCGCGGACGCCGAAAGGCCATAGGCCATCGACAGGATCGGGATCTTGTCGACCGAGGCCTTGGGGATCAGCGACAGAGTGATCCCGGTCGACCACGGATTGACGATCACCGGATTTTTGGGCTTGACCGCGTCGTAGCACTCGAGGCCCTTCTTGGTGTCATAGCCGGTCTCGCATTCGTCGACGGCGAGCTTGACGCCGCCGATCCCGCCGTCGCGCTCGTTGAGCATGGTCAGATAATCGTGCATGCCGTTGGCGATCGGGGTGCCGGAACCGGCGAAGGGGCCGGTGCGGTAGGTGAACAACGGCACGTAGATCGAGTCTTCGGCGTAGGCCGCGCCCGCCGGCAGCGCGAGGCTCAGCGCCAGCGCGCCGATCGCCACTTTTTGCAACATGTTCGTCCTCATTGCGTTTCCTCCTCGGTGTTGCCGCGCGCCATCTCAGTAGGGGAATGGCCAGACGCGCAGCTTCTGCTTTGTGGTTTGCCAGAGCCGCGCCAATCCGTGCGGCTCGACGATCAGGAATAGGATGATCAAAAGGCCAGTAATCATGAACGTCAACTGGTCGATTGTCGCCGCGTCGATCGAAAGGCCGACCAACGCCGGCAGGGCGCGCAGCGCGATCGGCATGAGGTGGATGATGGCGGCGCCGAAAAAGGCGCCGACGATCGACCCCAATCCGCCGATGATGATGATGAACAGGAGCTGGAACGACAGGTCGATGTCGAACGCCTCGGGCTCCGCTGCGCCGAGCCACAGGAATACCATCAACGCGCCGGCGACGCCGATCATGAACGACGACACGGCGAAAGCGAGAAGCTTGGCGCGAAACAGGCGGATGCCGATCAGCTCGGCGGCGATATCCATGTCGCGCACCGCCATCCACATGCGTCCGATCCGCCCGCGCACGATGTTAGAAGCGATCCAGGTCATCGCGGCGACGATGGTCAAGACGACGAGATAGCGCGTCACTGGCGTCGCCGTCGGACCGGTAACGGCTAAGCCGAACAGGGTCTCGGTCGGCACCTCGATCGCCCCCGAGTCGTTAAAGTTGACGAGCCAGGGCACGCGGGCGAAGCACCATTGGAGAAAGAACTGCGCCGCCAGCGTCGCCACCGCCAGATAGAAGCCCTTGATCCGCAGGCTGGGCAATCCGAAGACGACGCCCACCAGCGCCGAGAAAACGCCGCTGACGATGATCCAGACCAGAATATTGACCTGCGGGAAGATCGTCTCGAGCTTGTAGCAGGCATAGGCGCCGACGCCCATGAAGGCGCCGCTTCCGAGCGACAACAGGCCGGTGTATCCGGTCAGCAGGTTGAGCCCGATCGCGCCGAGCGAGAGGGTCAGGAACGGGATCATCATCGTATTGAGGAAGAACTGATTGCCGAACGCCGGAATCAGGACGAAGGCGACGACGAGGATGACCGCCATGCCGTAGCGGTCCTGGCGGATCGGGAAGATCGCCATGTCGGCCGCGTAGGTGGTCTTGTACTGACCGGCTTCGCGATAGAACACGTCAGCGACCCGTGAACCCCCTCGCCCCGCTTGCGGGGAGAGGGCCGGGGTGAGGGGCGTCGCAGGCTTTTCCGGAGAGGTCTGCGTTGCCCCTCGTCCGGCGCTTCGCGCCATCTTCTCCCCGCCAGCGGGGGCAAGGAATTCCGTCAAATCCGCTCAATGATTCTCTCCCCGAACAGGCCCTGCGGGCGGACCAGAAGGAACGCCAGCGCGATGACATAGGCGAGCCAGCTCTCGATGCCGCCTCCGAGCAGCGGTCCCCAGTAGAACTCGCCGAGCTTTTCGCCGACGCCGATGATGAGCCCGCCGACGATCGCGCCCGGAACTGACGTAAGGCCGCCGAGAATGAGAACCGGCAACGCCTTCAGCGCCACGACCTGGAGCGCAAACGAGACTTCCGACCGCGCGCCCCAGAAGATGCCGGTCGCCAGCGCCACGACCCCCGCGGTGAACCAGACGATGACCCAAATCTGATCGAGCGAGATGCCGACCGACAGCGCCGCCTGATGATCGTCGGCGACCGCCCTGAGCGCGCGGCCGATCCGCGTTCGCTGGAAGAAGGTAGCGAGGCTCACGACCATGATGAGAGCGATCGCCGCCGCCGCGATGTCGAGCTTCTGCAATTCGACCTTGCCGCCGAGAATGTGAAGGTCGAGCGCGCCGTCGGGCAACAGCAGCTCCTTGGTGATCATCGATTTCGGATTGCCGCCGAACACGAGCTCGCCGAAGCCGATGAGAAAATAGGTGATGCCGAAGGTCGCCATCAGGAGAATGATGTCCGGCTGATTGACCAGCGGGCGCAGCACCAGGCGCTCGATGGCGAGCGCGAGCGCGTACATGACCGCGATCGTCAGGATCAGCGCCGCCCAGGCCGGTACGCCCTTTTCGTGCAGGCCGACCAGCGTCAGCGCCGCGAACACCATCATGATGCCTTGGGCGAAATTGAATACGCCTGAGGCCTTGTAGATGAGCACGAAGCCAAGCGCGATCAGCGAATAAAGGACGCCGGCGACGAGACCCTCCCAGATCGTCTGCGCCAGAAGATCGGGCGCGGCGACCATCTGCGCGAAGGGATCGACGAAGAGGGCGCGCAGGAGGTCCATGGGCGACTAGTGACTGACGCCGAGATAGGCGCCGATCACCTTCCCGTCCGACTTGACCTTTTCGGGAACGTCATCAGCGATCTTGCGGCCGTAATCAAGCACGACGACCCGGTCCGAGAGATCCATTACGACGCCGATGTCGTGCTCGATGAGCGCGATGGTTGCGCCGCGGTAGCGGTTGGCTTCGACGATGAAACGGCTCATGTCCTCCTTTTCCTCGCGGTTCATGCCGGCCATCGGCTCGTCGAGCAGCAGGAGATCAGGCTCCATCGCCAGCGCACGGCCAAGCTCGACGCGCTTCTGCAACCCGTAGGGCAGCGCGCCGACGGGCGTCTTGCGGATATGCTCGATCTCGAGGAAGTCGATGATCTCTTCGCAAACGCGCCGGTTCGCGATTTCCTCGTCGAGCGCCGGCCCTCGCCGCAACGCCTGCCAGAAGAGGTTGCGCTTCATCCGCAGATTGCGGCCGGTCATGATGTTGTCGAGGGTCGTCATGCCCTTGAACAGCGCGACGCTCTGGAACGTGCGGGCGATCCCCTGCGCCGCCGCCTCATAGGGCTTCATGCGCGCCCGCGCCCGGCCACGCCAGCGAATCGCGCCTTTCTGCGGCTGGTAGAAGCCGTTGACCACATTGAGCATCGAGGTCTTGCCGGCGCCGTTCGGCCCGATGATCGCCCGGATCTCGCCCCGGCGGATATCGAACGACACGTCGGAAATCGCTCTCACGCCGCCAAACGACAGCGAGACATGCTCGACCGCCAGCAGGATGTCGTCGGTCTCCGCCTTCACGCGGCGTTGGCCTTTCTGGCCGCCGGACGGGGCGCCCTCGCCGGCGGATAGGGCGGCAAGTCGACGATGCGCACCGTCGCCTCGAGCTTGCCTTTGCGGCCATCTTCATAGGTTATCTCGGCCGAGATCAATGCTTCGCTCGCGCCGCTGTTGAGACCCACGATCAGCGAAGCATAGCGTTCGGCGATGACGCCGCGCCTGACCTTTTGCGTGCGGGTCAGTTCGCCGTCGTCCGGGTCGAGCTCCTTGGGCAAGATCAAGAACCGCCTGATCTGGGCGCCCGCCATGGCCGGCTCGAGGCTCAGCGCGCGATTGACCGCGTCGACGCGCTTTTCGATCATGGCGTAGACTTGGGGGTTGGCGGCGAGTTCCTGGTAGGACGCATAGGCGATGGCCTGGCGCTCGGCCCAATTGGCGACCGAAGCCAGTTCGATATTGATCATCGCCGCGACGAAATCCCGGCCGTCTCCAATCGCCACCGCCTCGCGGATTTCCGGGAAAAACTTGAGCTTGTTCTCGGTGTACTTGGGAGCGAACAGCTGCCCGCCTCTCAGGCGGCCAACGTCCTTGGCGCGGTCGATGATCTTGAGCTGGCCGTCGGGATCGAAGAAGCCCGCGTCGCCCGTCTTGACGTAGCCGTCGTCGGTCATCGTTTCGCGCGTCTTGTCGTCCTCGCGGAAATAGCCGACGAACATGCCGGGCGACTTGAACTGCACCTCGCCGCTATCGGCGATGCGCAACTCGACGTTCGGCGCCGGCGGCCCCACGGCGTCGGATCGCACGGCGCGATCGGACTGGGCGGTGACGAACAGGAAAGCTTCCGTCTGGCCGTAAAGCTGCTTCAGATTGAGGCCGATCGAACGGTAGAAGGCGAAGAGATCGGCGCCGATCGCCTCGCCCGCGGTATAGGCGACGCGAACGCGCGACAACCCGAGCGCATTCTTGAGCGGGGCGTAGATGAGGAGATCGCCGAGGCGGTAGGCCATCCGCGCGTTCAAGGGAACGGGCTCGCCATTGGCGATCTTTTCGCCCCAGCGCCCGGCGACGTCCATGAAAGCGCGATAAAGCCAGCGTTTGACGGCGCCGGCGTCCTCCATCCTGATCTGCACCCGCGTCAGCAGCGCCTCGAACGCCCGCGGCGGAGCGAAATGATAGGTCGGGCCGATCTCGCGCAGGTCGTTGGCCGCCGTTTCCGCGCTTTCCGGGCAGGCGATGCAGAAGCCGGCGACATAGCCTTGAGCGTAGTTGAGATAATGATCGCCGACCCAGGCCAGCGGCAGGTAAGCAAGCGCTTCGTCTTGGTCGGTCAGCCGGTCGAAAGCGACCGTGCAGCGAGCGGCGCCAATCGACCGTTCGCCGTTGAGCACCACGCCCTTCGAGCGGCCGGTCGTGCCGGAGGTGTAGAGAATGACCGACGGATCGGATCCCCTGCCGCCATCGATCAGCCGGTCGAGGTCCCTCGCAACCGCCGGATCGGCGAGCGCGGCGCGACCAATCGCTGCGACCGCGGCCAGCGCCGCGAGGCCACGCTCGGCATAGTCGTTGAGGCCCCGAGATTCGTCGTAGAGAAGATGCGCGAGCCTGGGCAGGCGGTCGCGGACGGAAAGGATCTTGTCGACCTGCTCCTGGTCTTGGGCGACAATGATCGTGGCCTCGGAATGGTCAAGGACGGCGGCGATTTCGTCGGCCACGGCGTCGGCGTAAACCGGAACCGGAACGGCGCCGATCATCTGGGCCGCGGTCATCGACCAGTAGAGCCGCGGTCGATTGGCGCCGACGATGGCGATCGTCGCGCCCCGCTTGAGCCCGAGCCCAATCAGACCCTGCGCGATCGCGCGAGTTTCGTCATAGACCTCAGCCCAGGTCCAGGTTTGCCAGAGGCCGAGATCCTTGTGGCGGAAAGCCGGACGCGTCCCGCGCAGGGTCGCGTGGGCGCGCAGGAGTTTCGCGAAGGTGTCCTCCGCCTCTAGGCTTTCGCCCCCCGTCGCCAAGCTTTCCTCCGTGGATCGCGCCGGTCTGGGTGACGGCGCTGTCGAGGCAAGTCGGTATAGCCGAATTTCGGCGTCGAATCTCGCCAAGCCTCGCCGCATAGTCCGAGAAAGCAATATAGAATTTAGTCTGATAAAGCCTTCGGACGAGCGGACAGCGCTCTGGCCATCGGAGATCGCCGATCCGCGACGGCCTCGATCAGCCAACGGACAAGATCTTCAGACTTGAAACACTTCCTCAGGCGATCGCCGTTCGTAATCCGGTCTCGACCGACGGAAAGCGTACAGAGAGAACGATCGTGTCGCCAACGGCCTCCCAAGAGTGGACAACCTCAGGCCCGAAAGCGACGTAATCGCCTTTCGTCCGAAGCGTGACTTCCTGCTGCCTGCCGTCGACGTGGAAGGTGATCTTCAAGCTGCCTTCGATAAGCACGGAGATGGTCGTGCCGTTCTGATTGGCCCAAGGGCGAGGCCGCTTTTCTCCATCCGGGTGGACGCCCCATTTCAGTTCGACATTCGTCTGATGCCGCAGTCCAAACTCGGCAGGAATGAACTGACCGACAAACCATCCGGTCCCGGGCACCTGATCGGCCTTGGCGTTGCCGAGGTAGAACGGATCCTTGCTGCCCATTCGCTCATCGTTCACAGGGCGCCCGGAGACGCGCCTTTAGCCATATTGGGCGAGGGATCCCGCCCACTTGTCAAAAAAGAGCTTGCTGGCGCCGGTCAGCGGCAGGCCGATCGGCAGACGCGACCTCCCGTATTTGGCGAACTCGAGATACTTCTTGATCGTCGTGAGATCGTCAGCGTTGGCCAACTGCAAATCTTCGTTGACGAAATGAATGATCGTCCCCCGCTTGGCCGCTGTCTCCAGCAATTGGTTGCGGTAGCTCGAATCCTCGGGCAGCGCGAAGATGCTGTACATGACAATGTTGCATTCGCGATTCTCGACGAGGTACCGCAAGGTTGGTAAATGCGTCATATCCTCAAGGTCAAACAGTTCGTAGTCGAACTCAAGATTCTTCTTATTGCAGTAATCGACAAGCATGTAGCGCTGCAGGTGCACGGGTATGCCATAGGTCGACGCCGTGTTGTTCGCAACGTAGAAGATGTTGTTCTTGCCGTTGAAGAAGGCGTCCGGGGCGCGCGGGTGCGCGGCGAGCGTCTCCTCTTCTTCCTCGGTGTCGGGAATGAGGTGAAAATAGCCAGCCGGGATCTTGCGGCCGAGATAATCGCCGTAGATGCCTTCGGCGACGCGGAAGTCCATGCTGACGCGGGTCTTGCCGCTCGTATTGGGCCGGCCCGAGCCGTGGATGTTCTCCTGGGTGAAAAAGCAGGCGCTCCCGGGCCCGGCCTTGATCTGCCAGCTTTCCTTGCCGAAGAGTTGCGTCATTTCGTTCATGCTCAGGCGCTTGTCGATCGCCTGCTGGATCAGCTCGCGCGATTTCTTGATGCTGAGGATCTGCATCGACCGGGTGCGATCCTCCTCCTTGGTCACGTCGCAGAAAGGCATCCAGATGCTACGCGAAGCGATGCCGTGGCCGTAGAGCAATCCGGTGTGGAACGGGAAAAACAGCTCCGGGGTAGTAGGCAGCATGATGCGGACATTCATGAACCGCTGCACCGCGACCGGAAACCGCAACTTGCCCTGAGGCACGATCACCTCGCGGACAAAGCGGTTCAGCATCCGGCGAAACTCAGGCAGGTTGGTATCGGCGCAGAGCTGCTTGGTGACCTTGTACGTCTCGTTGAGCGGAACGGATTCGTGCAGATAGCTGAGATCGGCGAGCTTGTATCCCATTCCGCGGATGCGGTTAAGCATCCACTCGTTGAAAGGATACTTTGAATTATCCCAGGAGTAGACCTTCGCGTCCCAAACGGTCGTCAGGCTTTCCTCGAGAGCGGCGTCGATATCGTTGGCGGCGACCAGTTTTTCACGAACGTGTTCGGTCATGGCAAGCCCCGTCTCTTTTCCTTCGGCGATTCCGCCCCGGTTAAGCATGCTTTACCCGGTCTAAGTCAAGATGGCGATACTGGGGCGGAAGCCGGATTCGCCATATTGTCGCGGTCAGAATCCTTGGGGTTGGCGTTATGGCGGGACCCAACGAAAAGGCCGTCCCGCCGGGGACGGCCTCGTAATTTTCGTCCTCCCGCGTCTTAGGCCGCGACGGTCCTGCGCGCCGCCCGATGTCCAGCGAAGCCGAGAGCGACGAAGCCCAGCGCCATCATCGCCCATGTCGAGGGTTCCGGCACGCCGCCGGCGACATAGTCCAGCACGACCGGGGCGCCGTCGTTGTCGGCGAGAACGGCGACGCCGAAGCCCTCGGACCCAACAGGGGCGCCGATGCCGTTGAACCACAAGTCGACATCGTCATAGATTGGAGCGTCGGTCGTGCCAACGTTTACTTGGAACATCACGCCGTAGACGTCGAGCGGACCGCCGAAGAAAGGCCAATCGGATGCGACCCACGCCGAGATTGGGGCGCCCCCGGGCCAATAAAGATTGTCGTAGGTCACAGCGCCAAAACTAAAGACAGGTAGAAGGCTGCTTGGATCGGACGGATGAATGGAGCTTAAATCAGCCGGGGCGCCCGTGTTGGCCGGATCGGCCGGGCCGGTCTTCGTAAGGGTGTACAACCCGACAACCGGCGCGTCGACGATATTGAGGCCGTGGTTCGAATCGGAAAATGCTCCGCTGATGCCGGTCAGTTCATAGGCGGTCTCCGGAAAGCCAGCCGACGGATATTTTGCGTCGGTTGCGGTTCCGTAGGTCAGCTGGAGCGATCCGCTGACGCCCGGCGCGGTGAAATCGAGCGTGGTGGTCGTCGCATGTGCGGACCCTCCTGCGGCCGCAAACGCCGCGAAAGCGGCCGCCGCTGTTACAGAAGATAATATTCTCATTAGTAGCCCCCTTGGTTTCCTCGCCGAACGCCGGCTTGATCGCGGACATTCCCGGATCGGCCAATTGAGCAGACGGCTCATGGCTGCGCAACAAGGAAATTTTTCCGTCAATATTTTGTTGCTTCTCATCGGCGTGGCCGATGTTTCCTATCTCTTCTCTGGTACATTGAGAGCCTGGCTGCGTTATTGAGGAACGGGCGCCGGCGTCCGCTGCCGCATGGCCCCAATTGTGTCTGCTTCGCCACAATTTGACGCAATTGACGGATTCGTGACGCGCTGTCGGGCACAATTCATTGCATGGCGCCTCTTTCCCGCAATAATCATGCGACCGCGCCGAATCGGGCTGGAGCGGGTCCGTTGTCGATTGTCTCCATGGGGGAATCATGCGCCGAAATCTGATCCGCGCCGCCGTCTGGGCCGGCCTCTTTCTGAGCGCCGGAACGGCGCCCATCTTCGCCAATGCGCTCGATTCGCAGCTGCAGCCGGTCGCCACTCCAATCCCGCGCGAAACCGTCTCGTTTGACGGTAGGGAGGCCGCGGGCACGATCATCATCCGCACCTCGGAGCGGCGCCTCTACTTTGTGCTCCCCGACCATCAGGCTCTCAGATACGGCGTCGGCGTGGGGCGGCCGGGGTTCACCTGGGCGGGCGTCACCCGGATCGGCTACAAGCGGGAATGGCCGGACTGGACGCCGCCGCCGCAGATGCTCCGGCGCCGGCCGGACCTCCCTCGGCATATGGAAGGGGGCATCGACAATCCGCTAGGCGCGCGTGCGATGTATCTTGCCGGCACGCTCTTTCGAATTCACGGCTCCAACGAGCCCGACACGATCGGGCAGGCGGTTTCGTCCGGCTGCATAAGGATGACGAATCAGGACGTCATCGACTTGTACGAGCGGGCGAAAGTCGGCGCGCGGGTCGTCGTGACGCGCTGAACGCGTAGAGGGCCAAAGAACGGCGCTTTTTGCCCGCTGACCCTCCAGCGGCCGCCTTTCTTTCGAGCATTCGCGCGTCTATATGCTTGATTGATGAACGCGCATGCCCCTCCTGCCGCCCAGCCTCTGGTCGACCCGTTTGGCCGCGCGATCGCCTATGTCCGGGTGTCGGTGACCGACCGGTGCGACTACCGGTGCGTCTACTGTATGTCCGAGGACATGAATTTCCTGCCGAAGCGCGACGTGCTCACCCTCGAGGAGCTCGACCGCTTGTGCTCGGCTTTCGTCGGCTTGGGCGCGCGAAAAATCCGCGTCACCGGCGGCGAACCGCTGGTCAGGCGCAATGTGATGTCGCTGTTCCATGGACTGTCGCGGCATCTCAGCGCGGGAACGCTCGATGAAGTGACCTTGACGACCAACGGCTCGCAACTCGCCCGCTTTGCCCGCGAACTTGTCGACTGCGGAGTTAAGCGCATCAACGTCTCGCTGGATACGCTCGACCCGGACAAGTTTCGCCAGGCGACGCGCTGGGGCGATCTCGACGCCGTCCTGGCGGGCGTAAACGCCGCGTCCGCGGCAGGGCTCAAGATCAAGATCAACGCGGTCGCCCTGAAAGGCTTCAACGAAGAAGAAGCCCTAAGCCTCGTGGAATGGGCGCATGGGCGGGGCTTCGATGTGACCTTCATCGAGGTGATGCCGCTCGGAGCGATGGAGCGCGACCGGGCCGACCAGTTCCTCCCGCTGACGGAATTGCGCGCCCGCCTGGAAAGCTCGCTCTCGATGACCCCGTCGAGCTACGCGACCGGCGGTCCGGCCCGCTATTACGACGTCAAGGAAACCGGCGGACGCATCGGCTTCATCACTCCGCTTACCCATAATTTCTGCGAGAATTGCAACCGCGTCCGCGTCACCTGCACCGGAACGCTCTATATGTGCCTCGGCCAGGAGGACGCGGCCGATTTGCGCGAGCCGCTGCGCCGCTCCGCCTCGGACGCGCCGCTGATTTCGGCCATCCGGGCGGCGATCGCGCGCAAGCCCAAGGGCCACGATTTCGTCATCGCGCGATCGGCGGCGCCGGCGACCGAGCGTCATATGAACACGACGGGCGGCTGATCGGCTCGTACTTTTTGTCAGGGGCGCGCTGGCGGCCAACGCTTCGGCGCGCTATATCACAGGGCGTGAAGAGAGCGGGACCTTGACTCTCCGCTTTCATGAGGACCTGCGCCATGCCGAATGCTCGCGAACGTATCGAGAAGGTGATCTCGGAAAACCCGGTCGTGCTGTTCATGAAGGGAACGCCGGAATTTCCCCAATGCGGGTTCTCGGGTCAGGTTATCCAGATCCTGGACTATGTCGGTGCGCCGGTCGTCGGCGTCAACGTGCTCGAGGACGCGGACATTCGTCAGGGGATCAAGGAATACGCCAATTGGCCGACGATTCCCCAGCTCTACGTCAAAGGGGAATTCGTCGGCGGTTGCGACATCGTTCGCGAGATGTTCCAGTCGGGCGAACTCGCAGCGATGCTGTCCGATGCGGGCGTCCCGGTGAAGACCCAAGCCGGCGCCTGATCCCCTCCGCGAGGATTTCCCTTCCCCGAGCGCGCTGGGGAAGGTGGCGGGTGGCGCCGGATGGGGTGTGGCCCGCCCAGTCGGGCTGCATGACCGTCCCGGCCAACTTCCGTCGATCCGGCCCTGATTTCCGCACCCAGTCCGACCCTTCGGGACACCTTCCCTAGTGGGCTCGGGCAGGGGAGACGCGCCCCTGCGCGCTCGGGCGCCTGTGGATTTATCCTTTAGACTCAATTGATATGTTCGCATGCGAACTATAAGTGACATGCTAGAGGATTCGCTCGCGCCTCTTCGGGAACCGGTCCATCTGCATGTCTCCAAGCTACCCCTATCAACTCTACGAGATGGCCCATGCCGCTCTGGCGCCGGCGCGCGCGGTGTCCGACGCGACCCATTTCGTCTTTCGCAATCCGTGGAATCCGCTCTCCAGCACCGCGCTGGGCAAGAACATCTCGGCCGGCGCCGAATTATTCGAGCGGATGACCCGCCGCTACGGCAAGCCGACCTTCGGACTGCGCGAAATCGAGGTCGACGGAATCGTCCATCCGGTCCTCGAGGATGTCGTCTGGACCAAGCCGTTCTGCAATCTGCTTCGCTTCGTCCGGCCCGATTTCCCGGATGGAGCCAGTCAGCCGAAGCTCTTGATCGTCGCGCCGATGTCCGGCCACTACGCGACCTTGCTCCGAGGCACAGTCGAGGCGTTTCTGCCTTATTTTGATGTCCACATCACCGACTGGACGGACGCACGCATGGTTCCGTTGGCGGCCGGCTCCTTCGACCTCGACGACTACATCGACTATCTGCGCGAGATGCTGGCTTTTCTCGGCCCGGGCGTCCACACGATCGGCGTCTGTCAGCCGTCGGTGCCGTTGCTTGCCGCCGCCGCGCTGATGGAGGCGAGCGGCGACGCCAACGCCCCGGCCAGCATGACCTTGATGGGTGGCCCGGTCGACACCAGGCGCAGCCCCACCGAGGTCAACAAGCTCGCCGAGAAACGCGGGGTCGAATGGTTCCGCCGCAACTGCCTGCACACCGTGCCATTCCCTTATCCCGGCTTCGGCCGGGAGGTTTATCCGGGCTTTCTGCAGCTCTCCGGCTTCATGGCGATGAATCTCAACCGCCACGTCACCGCTCACCTCGACATGTTTAATCATCTCGTCTCGGGCGACGAGGATCCGGTCGAGAAGCACCGCGAGTTCTACGACGAATATCTCGCGGTGATGGATCTCGCCGCCGAGTACTACATGCAGACGGTCGAGACGGTGTTCGTGCGCCACGCGCTGCCGAAAGGCGAGATGACCCACCGCGGGCAGCGGGTCGACCTCGCCGCGATCCGGAACGCCGGCCTCCTGAGCGTGGAAGGGGAGAAGGACGACATCTCAGGCGTCGGCCAGACCTGCGCGGCCAACGAATTGTGCGTCAACATCCCGGAGTCGAGGAAGCACTATTATCTGGCCGAGGGGGTCGGCCATTACGGCGTCTTCAACGGCTCACGCTTCCGTAAAGAGATTGCGCCGCGCATTCGGAAGTTCATCGCCGGAATCGAGGCGGCCGCCAAGCCGCATAAGCCGTCGAAGGCCAACGGCGCGGGGCGCCCGGCGCGCGCGCTCTAACAAAGCCTCTGCCACACGGCGATGAACAAAGGGGCTCGTTCAAAAAATAAACCATTTATAAATCTAGAAATCGCTCGCCAAGCCCTTCACCTCCCAGTCGCCATAGCGCACGGGGTCGGGGCCGCCGCGGCCGTTGAACTCGCGTGGGGCCGCAGGTTTGGGCTCGGCGCGCCGCGCCGCAGCTTCCTCGAGCGC
>JBAUXQ010000737.1:0-2863 GCA_049584355.1 Roseiarcus sp.
TCCAGCGGGTATGGAAGCTGCCCTCCTTGTCGAGGCGGCGGTAGGTGTGGGCGCCGAAATAGTCGCGCAGGCCCTGCAGCAGGTTCGCCGGGCCGCGGGCGCGTCTGAGGCCGTCGTAATAGGCGAGCGACGAGGAGAAGGCCGGCGTCGGCACGCCATTCGCAACCGCGAGCGCAATCACCTGCCGCCACGCGCGCTCTGCCTTGACCACCGCCTGCAGGAAATAGTCGTCGAGCACGAGGTTCTCGAGCTTCGCGTCGCGCTCATAGGCCTCCTTGATGCGATCGAGGAAGCGGGCGCGGATGATGCAGCCGCCGCGCCAGATGGTCGCCATGTCACCCAGTTTCAAGTCATATTTGAATTGGGCCGAGGCGATCGACATCTGCTCGAAGCCCTGCGCATAGGCGATGATCTTGGAGGCGTAGAGGGCGTCGCGGATGGCGTCGAGCGCCGCCTGCTCCGGCTTCAGCGCCGGCGGCGCCGGATGCGGCGTCTTCTTCGCCATCGCAAGTCGCATTGCGCGATTGGCGGAGAGAACGCGGGCATAGACTGCCTCGGTGATCGCAGTCAGCGGCACGCCGAGCTCGAGCGCGTTTTGGGCGGTCCAGCGGCCTGTCCCTTTCTGCTCCGCCTCGTCGAGAATGACGTCGATCAGCGGCTTGCCGCTCGCGTCCATCTTCCGCAGCACGGCCGCGGTGATTTCGATCAGGTAGCTGT
Source organism: Roseiarcus sp. (assembly GCA_049584355.1). Lineage (GTDB taxonomy): Bacteria > Pseudomonadota > Alphaproteobacteria > Rhizobiales > Beijerinckiaceae > Roseiarcus. Next base: position 718 of record JBAUXQ010000737.1, read on the forward strand.
CGAGGTCGCCTTGTTTCCAGTCGAGGAAGATGTCCGCCATCGCCGGCGCGCCAAGGCCATAGACGCTCTTCATCAGGTCGTAGGCTTCGGCGATCAGCTGCATATCGGCGTATTCGATGCCGTTATGCACCATCTTCACGTAGTGGCCCGCGCCTTGAGGGCCGATATAGGTGCAGCAGGGGACGCCATCGACCTGGGCCGCCATTTTGGTCAGCATCGGCGCGATGCGGTCCCAGGCCTCGCGGTCGCCGCCGGGCATCATGCTCGGACCCTCGAGCGCGCCCTCCTCGCCGCCGGAAACGCCCATGCCGACGAAGCGGATCTTTTTCGCTTCGCACGTCTCGTAACGGCGGGCGGTGTCGGTAAACAGCGAATTACCGCCGTCGATGATAATGTCGCCGGCCTCGAGATGGGGCATGAGCTCGTCGATCACCTGGTCGACCGGCGGGCCGGCCTTGACCATGATGAGGATCGGACGGGGCTTGGCGATGCTGGCGATAAAGTCAGGCAGGGCGCTGGCCGGGAAGAACCGCCCTTCGCCGCCATGCTCGGCCATGAGTTCGTCCGTTCGTTCATGGTTGCGGTTGAAGAGCGCGACGCCGAACCCGTGTCGCGCCGCGTTTCGCGCCAGGTTCGCGCCCATGACGGCCAATCCGAAGACGCCGATGTCAGCCTGATCAGCCATGTGTCCTCCGACGCTTCCCGGCCCTGGCGCCCGTCTTAGCCTTGCGACGAAGGGCGATCAAATCCCTGTCGGGAAAAGACAGTCGGTCAGAGGAGTTCGAACAGGCTGTAAATCGGCCCATCGGCGCTGCGATGGCCGATGCCGACCGCCAACAGCCGATTGAGCCAGTCGTATTTCGGGGCCGCGGTCTCGAAGAAAGACGCAATGCGAAAATAATAGCTCGCCGGGTTGACCGCTTCGCCGCGATCGAGGCGCGCCAGGATCTCGGGCGGCCCGGCCCGGATTCCCCGGTAGATCATGCCGATCATCGCCTCGTCGTCGGTCTTGAGGACAAGGCGGACATCCAGGGTGACGGCGCTGTCGCTGCGGACGGTCTGCCAGTCGTTGCCGCTGTCCAGCACTTCGCCAGAGAGCCGCTCGCCCTCGAAGACGCCGCCAAATACAGCGCCGACCCGACGGACGTATCCAGGCGTGGAGCCGATGACCTGCATGCGGGAGCTGAGGCGCATCACAAACAGCGGCCGCGTCTTCGCGCTGGCAAGCGCGTCGGGCAAATTCTCGAGCGGGCTTGGGGGCATTGATTTAATCCGTCGTTGACGTATTCGCGGTTCGCAGCGCTCCCGGATCGTTGTAGGAGCGCGGATTGACGGCGAGGCGTCGAAACGCCTTTCCTTTCCCGTCTCGCAGGAGTCAAGGCCTTGTCGCACCCCGCGGCCGACGCGTTGCTGGTTCGGGTCTACTATGAAGACACCGACTTCTCCGGCCGCGTCTACCACGCCTCCTACCTGCGGTTCCTCGAGCGCGGGCGCACGGAGTGGCTACGCGGGCGCGGATTCGCCCATCGCGAGCTGGCGGAGACCTCCGGCGTCACCTTCGCGGTGCGCTCATTACAGATTGAGTTTCTCGCGCCGGCGCTGATGGACGACCTGCTTCGGGTCGAAACCAGCGTCGCCAAGGCCCGCGGAGCCTCGATCGAGTTTCGGCAGCGGATCTTGCGCGGCGACAGCGAGCTGGTCACCGCTACGGTGCTTGCTGCGGCGATTCGCGACGGCCGTCCGGCGCGGATTCCGGCTTCCCTGCGCGGTCTCCTTAAAGCGCCTTCGTGACCGGCGGGACATCCGCATTCGACAAGATGGTGCAAAGACGGTAGACGGTGCATTGTTGACATTGTATCGCCGACGCGCGGTCAACGTGCGGCTGGCGTTTTCCGGCCAGTGCCGGAACAAGAGCAGCGGCAAGATTTTGCGGGAGGGCGCACTTGGGAACGGGGTCAACGCGTGCGCATCGACGAGGCGAAAAAAATGCCGCCGTCGTCAGTGATTCCGCCGCGCTTGAGCGGCAATTTCTTCCAGAAACTCGGAGTGCAAAGATGAAGTTCATAGCGCCGCTTTGCGCGGCAACGATGTTGGGCGTCGGCGCGGCGCAGGCCCAGGTTGACCTTACGACTTACGCCGACGCCAA